>NZ_JBQLZL010000059.1:9322-33188 GCF_052168255.1 Almyronema sp.
CAGCCAGTAGGGGCACCCCCCTCAAAAGCAACCGCGATCGCCGCTCTGGCTAAAGGTAAAGGCAGAGGGCAGCAGGCAGCAGGAAAGCTTTTCTCTTAAGAGCTGGCAGCTATTTGAGTATCTCAACGCGGCTTGGCTGTAGCTATAACGCTTGAATGTCAGCCCCAAGCGCCCCTTCTGCCCGCTAGGGCTGGTTAGCACTAGGCGATCGCTCCCCAGCCCATTGAGGGGCTGACCCACCTTTTGCACAGTAGGAGTTCATTATGAGTAAATCAGGCGCAGACAGCACAGCCATTTCACCCCCGGCGGGTACGGGCAGGGTTGCTGGCATGGGAGAAGCTTTTTCGCTCGATCTCAACAGCGGCCAAAGCAACTTTAGCGTTCCCTTTGAGCTACCAGCAGGTGTGGCAGGCTTTAAGCCCACCTTAAAGCTAGAATATACCCACGGCAATGGCAACGGGCCGTTTGGGTTAGGCTGGCGGCTGCCTCACCGCTGCATTGAGCGTCGCCTCGATTTTGGCGTCCCCGGTGTGGGGGTTAGCGAACGATTTTTAGATACCGATGTTGAGCTACGGCAAACGGCTGACGGCAGCTACCGACCCATACGGGAAATGGCATTTAGCCACTACCAGCGGCGAGACGACCATTGGGAAATTGTCGAAAAGGACGGCAAACGAGCCTACTTTGGCCTAACCGCCGCCGCCCGAGTCAGCGATCCACACCAGCGCGATCGCATCCAAACCTGGCTGCTAGAGCGCGAAGAAGACGTCAACGGCAACCGGATTGACTACGACTATGCCACGCTAGATGGCTATCCCTATCTGGTGGCCATTCGCTATGGCAAATTTGTGGTGCGTCTGAGCTATGAAGCCCGTCCTGATCCCATCATCAACGGGCGGGCGGGTTTTGTCCGTCGGCTGAGCCAGCGCTGTCACAGCCTGAGCCTACACCTAGCAGCCGACAATCGCCCGATACGCACGCTGGCGCTCACCTATACCCAGGCTCCCTTCAACGCCGTTTCGCTCCTCACCCGCCTGCAACTGGCTGCCCACGGTCACGGCCAGCCTGACGGGGTGAAAAATCCGCTAACGCTTAGCTATAGCAGCTTTGATGCCAATAACCTCAGCATTCAATGGATAGAAACCGCCCCCGGCACACCCGCTCCACCACCGCTGAGCGATCGCGAAACCGCTCTGTTAGCCTTAGACGACCTGCCCTTACCCGGCATTTTAGCCAACCGCAATGGACGCCAGTATTACTGGCCAAACACAGGTGAGGGGCACTGGGGTTTACCGCGATCGCTTGATCAAGCCCCTTTTGCGGCTTCTTTTGCCGCCGATGGCGTGCAGTTTGTCGATATGGATGGGTCTGGCTCAGCCGATATGCTGGTAGGCGTGGGCAGCAATCCCCTCAACGGCTACTACGAAAACGACGGTGCCGCTGGGTTTGGCAGCTTCAGACCCTACCCGACTCAGGCGCGGGTGCTGCCCCCCTTTGAAAGCGGTCGGGTGCGGCTCTATGACATTGAAGGCGACGGTCAGGTAGATGCCATCTACAGTGCTGGGCGCGGCCTGGTGAGTTTTTACAATCAGGGGCGATCAGGATGGACGCCGCCCACCCTCACGGCCAACACCCCCCAGGTTAGCTTTGACGATCCGCTGGTATTTTTGGCCGATATGACCGGAGATGGACTGCCCGATCTGGTGCGAGTGCGATCGGGCCGGGTTGAGTATTGGCTCAATCTGGGACATGGTCGCTTTGGCGATCGCGTGGTTATGGCTAATAGCCCTCGCCTCGCAGGTATTCACCGCTCCCCTGAACAAATCAAGCTCTTTGACGTCGATGGAGACGGCTGTAGCGATCTGGTGCGCATCTCAGCCCAGGGCATTGAACTCTTCATCAATCAATCCGGCCAAGCCTTTGCTGCCCCCCAAACCTACACCACGCTACCCATCCCCATTCCAGAAAGCGTTCGCCCGGTCGATTTGCAAGGTCGCGCCGCCACCGGACTGCTTTACAACAGCCAGCGGCGCGGGCAAAGCAGCTATGTCTATGTCCACTGGGATCAAAGCACACCCGCTTATCGGCTACACCGCATTGACAACGGCGTTGGTTTAGTCAATGACATTACCTATCAGCCCTTGGTCGAAATGGCGCGGCAAGACCACCAGGCCGGACGACAATGGCAAACTTATATGCCTTTTCCCCTCTGGGTGGTTAGCGCCACGCGGGAAAGCGATCAGGTTTCTGGCCGCGTAGCCGAAACCCAGTACCGCTACCACGAAGGCCACTTTGACCCCCTCTTTCGCCGTTTTCAAGGTTTCCGCCAAGTCGATCGCCGAGAAATTGGCGACGAAAGCCGCGCCGACATTTTGACTAAATTTACATTTTTAATGAATCAGGCAGCGGTTCCCGGCCACAGCCGCGAACATGCCCACCTCGATCGCCTGTTGACGCGGGTTGAAACCTTCAGCTTAGACGGCTCGCCGTTAGCCATGCAGCCTGAGCGCATCGAAGAAACTGAATACGACTTCCAGCCGCTAGAAACCTTGCCAGATGGCACTCAGCGGGTCTTTGTCTTTGCCCAGGTGACGCGTAAACGCTATCGCGATCGCACCGCAGACGAACGGGTTGAAGAAATGACCTACGACTACGATACCTTCGGCAACGTTATCCGCGAAACCAAACGCGGCTTTGGCCGCGAAAACGGCCAGAGCGTCGCTGAAAAAGTCTTGATCACCGAGATCGGCTATGCCAGCGATCCGCAAAATCGGCTGTTCAAGCCAGCCCACATTATCAAACGCAACGCTGCCCAACAGCGGGTGAGAGAACTGCATCGCCTCTACGACGGGCTACCCCTCGGTCAGCTTAGCCGAGGCTTGCAAACTCGCGAAGAAGTCTGGGTAATGGCCGCCGCCGACTTTGATCAGCACTATCGCGGCATGGACACAGCAGCGCTGGGCTACTTCCACCAGGTCGATCTAGAAGGCGAGGCGGCTGTTTTTGCCTTGCTGAAAGAAACCACCTACACACCGGAAGGCAACCGGGCGACTGAGCGCACAGGTGGCGGACGCACCCATGAAAGGGTCTACGATGCCGATCATCTCTATGTCATCAGCGAAACCGTCAACGGCCAAACCACCCAGCAGCGTCTAGAGCCAATTTATGGCAAACCGCTGGAAATTCGCGGTCATAACGGTGCTGTCGTGCGGCTTGCGTACGATGCCTTTGGCCGCACCACCGCCTACATGATTGCTGATGATACCCCCGCTAACCCCACTCGCCAGATCAGCTACGACGATCGCGCCATTCCTAACGCCCTGTCCGTTAGCTATCGCATCAGCCCAACCGAACGGCTAGAAACCGTCAGCTATCGAGACGGCAGTGGCAAAGAGCTGCAAAAACGCGTCGAGCGACAGGCTGGCGAAGTCGTCGTTAGCGGTTGGCTAGAACAAAACCCCTGGGGTCAAACCCGCCGCGAATTTGAACCAACGCTGAGCCAAACCCTGGCCTATGCTCAACCAGACACCACTACCGCTGCTTCGCGCCGCACCTTTTATGATGCGGCAGGTCGGCCCATTCGCAGCCTAGACTACAACGGTGGCTTGAGTACAGCCAGCTATACGCCGTTTGAAATTATCCTGGCAGACGCCAACGACACAGACCCCAATCAGCCCCCGACCCCTCGGCGTGAACGCGTTGATGTCTGGAATCATCGCACTGAAGTCATTGAAGCAGGCGATATTCGCACCGCCTTTGAGGTGGGCTTGTTTGGTGAATTGCTCAGTCTGGCAGATGCTAACGGCATCATTGCCCGTTACCAATACGATCAGCGCGGCAACCGCCTGATGATAGACCACCGTGAGGCAGGGCAACGACAGCAGTGGTTTGATAGCCATAACGATATTGTGCGGACGCTAGACGCGGCAGGCCATGACGTCAGCGTGAGCCGCGATCGCGAAGGCCGTATTCGCAGCGTGAGCCACAATCATCAGATCGTTGAACAGTTTAGTTACGACGATCTAGCCCCCGGTACAGATGGACGCATGCAGCAGGCCATATATGACTCAGGCCAACAGACGTTTAGCTACGACGATCGCGGTCGTCTGATTCAGCATACTTACACCATCGGCACTCAGCAGCTACCGCTCAGTTACGAATACAACGACATGGGCAAGCCAATCGCGCTCACCTACCCCGATGGCACCCGCCTAGAGCGTACTTACTATCGCAACGGGATGACCCGCCGGATAGAAGGGGTGATCGACGAGGTGATTTATGACGCTCGCAACTTGCCCACGCGGATCGCTTTTGCCAACGGCGTGGTTACAGAAATTGCCTATGAACCTGGCGTAGGCTGGATCGCACACCAGCGCACCGTCGATCGCAACGGCACCGCCCTAGAAGACGTGCACTTTAGCTATGATCAGCTGCATCGTTTGGTGGGTCTGCAAGATACAGCCCCCGGCAGTTCACAAGCCGCGACTTATAGCTACGATGCCCGCGATCAGCTTCAGCAGGTGAGCGGCCATGACAGCAACGGTAACTATAGCTTCCACTATGCCTACGAAAACGGCTACAACCTCACCCATATGGGCGAGTCAGACTGGCAGTTGCACTATGCTGAGCCACAACGGCCCGATCGCTTAAGTGCGATCGCCCGTCCTAGCGAACCCTTGTTTAACGTTAGCTACAGCAGCAACGGCAACCTCCTCACTCTCCCCGGACGCCAATTTGTCTACAACTTCAAAAATCAGCTCACCCAAGTCAGCCTTGAAGACGGCACTGTCGTACGCTATGAATACGATTTTCGCGGTCAGCGCACCCGCCGCGAAATCAGCCGCAATGGCACCACCACCGAAACCCTTTTTGTCGGCGATTTAGTAGAGCGACGAGCAGGGCAGTTTGCCAACTTTGTCATTTTCAACCAAATGCAAATTGCCCTACTCTGGGCCGGACAACAATACTGGCTCCACAAAGATCGCCTGGGCAGTACCCGCTTTTTTAGCGACGAACTGGGTAACAAAAAAATTGCCCAAATTGCTTACCATCCCTTTGGCAAAGAGCGGCAGCGCCAAGGGGTTCAGGTGCAACAGCAATTTGCAGCCCACCCCGTCGATCAGCAAATTGGCCTGGTCTTTATGGGTAGACGCTGGTACTCACCCGAAATAGGTCGATTTTTGACGCCAGACCCGCTTTATCTTTACCAGCCGGAACGCGCCAAAAGCGACGTCAAACAACTGCGGCTCTATACCTACGTCGGCAACGATCCGCTCAACAAGGTCGATCCCACAGGCTTATCCTTCTGGAGTGTACTGGGAGCCATTGTTGGCGTTGTCGTTGGCATTGTGGTTGCTGTTGCGGTCGCCGCCGCCTTTGCCACTGGCATTGGCTTTGGGATATTGGCCATTGTGGGGGTGATCGGGTTACTGACAATTAGCTACGTAGCCGCCAGCGCCAACCAAGACAATAACTTTGGCGAGTTTATGCGCGGCTTTATGATTGGCTTTAACGCTGGCATGAATGCCACCTTGCTCACTTTTATGGGCGCGGGTGTGCTGGGGGTCGTCATTGGGGTGATTAACTTTCTGGCGGCGTTTGACACCATTGCCAACAGCGAGGTTTATCAAGGCATTTTAGGCTGGTCTAGCTGGCTGATGCCGATGTCATGGCTGGCAACCGGAATTGGCCTGATTTTCTTTGTGCTCAATGGTTTAGCCGCTCTTTTCACCCTCAACCAGGTGGAAGCCGTGCGGATTGAAAGCCTGTCAATTGACTGGGGCACGGGCACGATTGTCACCGAAGGCGGCTTTCTCTTTCTGCCAGGGTTTAACGGGGGCTATAACCTGGGCAACTTTGCCTACGTCACTCCCGGTAGCACAGTCGTTGACCATGAAACGGGGCACACCCTAAACGTGGCCGCCTTTGGCAGCATCTTTCATTTTATCGGCGCGATCGATGAAAACGTCGTACAAACCAACCCGGCTGATGCCTATGCCGAACGGCTAGCTGAGTCTAACGACCCGACCACCTTTGATCCTGACATTATTCCTATGTGGGTATAGGTCGTCTGGTTTATACCGATTCTTCAAAAGAAAGGTATAGATGAGACTGACGAAACGTCTGCAGAGCAAAGGCTGTTCAATTCAAAATCGAAAATCCAAAATCGAGAATTGATATTAGCCAGTTGTCGAAGAAGGGGGACTTCCTTTTTGCCAGGGGAAAGTCCCCTTTTTGGCGTTTGTGGCGATCGCTAAAGGCAGGCAGAAGGCAAAAAAAAGCGTTTCTCTCAGGGATTTTCAGCCATTGAAGGGTTTCAACCTAATGGCGACAGCTACAACAGCGCGTTTAGCCAACAACACCCTATTGGGCTATCTGGCGCAGGCGATCGCGGTCTAACAAAGTAATTTGAGTGCCTTCTACCAAAATTAAACCGTCACAACTCAAGCGATAAAGCACCCGCGAAAGCGTTTCTGGGATCGTGCCTAACAGCGAGGCCAGTTGTCTTTTGCTGAGATCAAGTTTGACCAGGTTGCTATTGTCAGCTTGGGCACTGAGCTTGAGCAAGTAAGCGGCCAACCGTCCGGGCACTTCGCGTAAAGAGAGATCATCTACCAGATGGGAAAAACGGCGCAAGTGGCGAGCAAAGCTTTTGAGCAGGTTGAGGGTCAAGGCTGGATTTTGCGCCAGACGTTCTAAGAATAACTGGCGTTGAAAAAACAAGACGCTGGTTTTTTCCAGCGCCGCCGCAGAAGCCGGAAATGCCTGACCGTCGAAAGCAGGCACCTCAGCAAAGTGGTCGCCTGTGCCAAAGACGTGCAAAATTTGCTCTCGACCACTGCTTGAAAGTTGAAACACCTTCACGCGTCCCAACCGTACGATATAAAAGCCGTGGCTTTCATCCCCCTGATGAAAAAGCGCTGCTCCTTTGTCATAAACCTGCAGACGAGCCAGCGAGCCAATTTCGATCAGTTGCGGTTGCGGTAAACCTTGAAAAATTTGTGTCTCTGCCAAGAAATCACACCAGTCAGACAGAGAAGCCGCATCGAACATAGGGCACTTAGCTTGTAGAATGACCTGTCTTTAGCTTAAACAGGGCTGTTGAACCCCCAGCTAAATCGGCAGAAAGTCTTAAGCCCCAGCGATCGCCCTGCAACCGCAAACAGACTGCCACCGTACCGCCTGAAATTTCAAGCCCCAGTCACCGCTGATGACGGGTTCAAACGGCTTAAACAATTAATCAGGCGCTGCTTTTGACTTAAGTCAAGGTAATTTTTAGCCCACTTACCTAAGGTGTAGCTAAAGGCAAAAGGCAAAAGGCTAACGGCAGAGTGAAAAGTTCTCTGTCAGTGGTTTTCAGCCATTTAAGTGCCTTAACCCTAGTGGCCTACAGATAGCGGAGAAAAACTTTCTATGTTTTGTGAACAGTGTGAACAAACAGCCAGCGGCGACGGCTGCCATCAGTTTGGTGCCTGTGGCAAAAGCCCAGAAGTCAATGCCATCCAAGATTTACTCATTCACTGCTTGCGAAGTTTGGCTCCTTTGGCGCTTCAGGCTAAAGAGGCGACTCTAGACACCCATGTCATTGATGTTTTTACCTGCGAAGCTCTGTTTGCCACCATGACAAACGTGAACTTCAACCCCAGCCAGCTAAAAGACTATATTCAACGGGCGATCGCCTATCGCGAAGCTCTCAAAGCGCAGTTGCAGCTTGTTTTTCCGTTACCTCAATGGCCAGCGATCGCAGATTTTTCACCCGATTTAGAAGCCGATCTCAGCGAACAGGGAGAAGCCATTGCGCTGAAGTTTATCAGTCAGGTGGGCAAAGATGCAGTTGATATTTTTTCGCTCAAGCTCACCGTCCTCTACGGACTCAAAGGCGTCGCTTCTTATACCTTTCATGCTTATGAAGTTGCTCAAGAAGACGAAGCCGTCTATCGCTTTATTTATCGAGGACTCGACGCCCTGCGGCAAACAAACATGAGCCTGACGGATTGGGTGGCACTGGCTTTAGAAGTTGGCGCTATCAATCTGCGGGCAATGGATCTATTAGATACTGGCCACACCCACACCTTTGGCAATCCTGTGCCAACAACCGTACCGCTCAACCCCAAACTCGGCAAGGCAATTTTGGTCTCAGGCCACGATATTCGTCAACTAGCCGCCATCTTGCAGCAAACAGCAGACAAAAACATCACCGTCTATACCCACGGTGAACTGCTACCAGCCCACGGTTATCCCCAGCTCAAGCAAACGTATCCTCACCTCTATGGTCACTACGGTACCGCTTGGCAAAATCAGACCAAAGAATTTGCCAAATTCCCAGGCGCAGTTGTCATCACCACTAACTGCCTCATGCCGCCTCACGACAGTTACAGCGATAAGCTTTTTAGCATTGGGCCCGTCAGCTACCCCCACCTCACCTATCTAGCCGCTGAGGCAAACGGCATTCCAGACTATACACCCGTGATTGAAAAAGCGCTTGCGCTCCCAGGTTTTACCACAGCAACACCGCCTAAGTCTGTGAAGGTGGGATTTGCCCATAATGCTGTCCTCAGCGTCGCTGATACCGTCATTGAAGCCGTCAAGCAAGGCAAAATCCGTCACTTTTTCCTGGTGGGTGGCTGTGATGGCGCTAAACCCGGACGCACCTATTACACCGAGTTTGTCGAGCAGGTTCCCTCTGATTGCGTAGTACTCACCCTGGCCTGCGGTAAGTTTCGCTTCTTCGATCGCGATCTTGGCGAAATTGCTGGACTGCCCCGTTTAATGGATGTTGGTCAGTGTAATGACGCTTACTCGGCGATTCAAATCGCGATCGCTTTAGCCAATGCCTTTGAAGTGAGCGTTAACGAACTGCCGCTCTCCATGATCCTGTCTTGGTACGAGCAAAAAGCAGTCGCCATCTTGCTAACGCTGCTGCATCTGGGCATTCAAGACATTCGTTTAGGGCCAACCCTACCCGCCTTCATCTCAGCTAACGTGCTCAAACTGCTGTCTGAAACTTACCACCTCCAGCCCATCACCACTCCAGAACAAGATTTAGCCGCTTGTCTGGCATAGGTTACCGGGCGCTTAACTCAATGAAGTTAGAGAAGTCTGGCTCAGGTTCAAAGCTTGAACTTGAGTCAGATTTTGCTGGCTCACTGGAATCTCAATGATAAATTCAGCGCCTTCTCCCGGCCTAGAAACACATTGCAAAGAACCTTGATGCTTTTCGACAATGATTTGATAGCTAATCGACAGTCCCAACCCCGTTCCCTTACCTGCAGGCTTCGTCGTAAAGAAGGGGGTAAACAATTGTGCCTGCAACGCTTCGGCAATGCCAGGGCCATTGTCTTTAATCCGAATGGCAATCCGGTGCAAATCGACAGCCTCAGTGACAATGTGCAGCATAGGATCTGAAGCAGCATAAGACAGCCGCTCAAGGTTATCGTGCAAAGCATCGATCGCATTGCTCATCAAATTCATCAAAACCTGGTTAAGCTGTTCGGCATAGCACTCCACCATCGGCAAATCGCCATAGCGCTTGACCACCTTAATTGCGGGTCGATTTCCTTCGGCTTTGAGGCGATGGTTCAAAATCAGCAGCGTACTTTCTAGAACATCGTGAATATCGACGGCAGCAGGTCTAGCCGTATCTGCCCGCGAAAAATTTCGCAGCGCTACGCTAATATTTTGAATCCGCTCTACCCCAACCTGCATGGAAGCCAATATTTTGGGCAAGTCTTCAATTAAGTAATCTAAATCAATTGTCTGCGCGTGATCTTCAATCTCGCTAGGGGGTTGGCAGTAGTGCTGTTGATAGAGTTGCAGGTGAGCTAAAAGCTGATGAATATAGGCTTGAACATGGGGTAAGTTCCCCGCCACAAAGCCAACGGGGTTATTAATTTCGTGGGCAATCCCCGCGACAAGCTGCCCCAAACTGGCCAATTTTTCACCTTGAACCAGTTGTACTTGAGTCAGCTGAATTTTTTGTAGCGCCAGAGAAAGCGCCTCGGTTTGTTCAGCGAGTAAATGGTTTCTGGTTGCTAGGGTTTGGTTAAGCCCCTGCAATTTCAGATGCAGCCGAATCCGGGCAAGCACTTCTTCTTGCTCAAAAGGCTTGGTAATGTAGTCAACGGCTCCCAATGACAGACCTTTCACCTTATCAGCCGTTTCTGCAAGCGCCGTCATAAAGATGACAGGAATATCGGCCGTTTTTGCGTCTCGCTTTAATCGGCGGCAAGTTTCAAAACCATCAATACCCGGCATCATCACATCTAGCAAAATCAGATCCGGCGGTGCATAAGCTACCTTTTCTAAAGCACTTTCTCCATCTTGAGCCACCAAAGCCTTAAGCCCAGCATCATCAAGAAAATGACAAAGCACGCCTAAATTAGCGGGATTGTCATCCACAATCAGAATGGTTGGGTTGGCCAAAAGTTCTTCGCTCACACTCATCTCCCACTGCGGCATTGACGGATCAGCTCCAGTAACTCTTTTTCTTGAAAACACTTTGCCAAGTGCTCTAGCTTTTGGGCAAAAGCACTCAAGCGCTGATCGCGCTGCTGCAGATCTTGAGCATAATGCAGAATTTCCTTGAGATCGCCTTTCATAGCAAAGTCATAGAGGGCTTCAACGTCTGCCGCAGCAGGCACCGTCCAAGGCAGGTGAGCCGCTTCAGACATCGCTTCGGAGGTTGCCGTAGCCACCCCTGCTTTTGGCTCATAAACCCATGTAATCGCCAAATGTTTCTCTAGCTGGGCAAACAGTTCTCTCACCTGCACAGGCTTGGGTAAAAAGTCGTTAGCTCCTGCTGCCAAACTTTTTTGCTGGTCAATATCAAACACACTGGCGGAGGAAACAATGATGGGCAGGTCTTGAAAGCTAGGTAGCTGACGAATTTTTTGAATCAGTGTTAAGCCATCCATTTCCGGCATGGCTAAATCTGTAATAACGGCATGCGGCTGGCGCTGCTTCACCTGATTAAACCCATCCTGACCATGAACCGCCTCGTAAACGACAAAGCCAATCGGGGTTAGTAGATTGACGAGAACAGAGCGATTTTCCCATTTATCATCAACCACTAAAATGGTTTTGGCTTCGCCGCTATAGCCCAGGATGCTGCCCTGTTCGGTGACAGCAGCGTTAGCTGCCCACTCCCGCGCCTCTGGCAAAACTAAATCGAACCAGAAGAGGCTCCCTACACCGGGCTGGCTCTGAACTTGTATGGTACTGTCCATCATTTGCATAATTTTCTGGCTGATGGCGAGTCCCAGTCCGGTTCCTTCCGATTTTTGAGTGCTCTTACCTACCTGCTCAAACGGTAAAAATATCGCTTTGAGCTGGTGAGAGCTGATGCCTGACCCAGTATCTTCCACTTGAAAGCGGACAGTGTGGTAAGCGGGGGGCTGAACCCGCAGCGGCTGATCCCCGTCGGCATTGGAGCGGGTCTGCGCCGAGACAGACGGCGGCTGATCGGTTTGGCCCAAATGGCTAACCGTGAACGCCACACGGCCACTCTCGGTGAACTTAATGGCATTGCCTAACAAATTGAGCAACACCTGCCGCAAACGCTTTTCGTCAATATGAACGCCCATTGGCAGTTGAGCAGCCGTTGGCAGGTAGTCAAAGTCAATGCCCTTTTGCTCAGCCCGAAGGCGGCAAATTTCAACCACCCCTTGCAGAAAAGAAGGAAAATGGACGTCGTGGGTATGCAGCTCCATTTTGCGGGCTTCAATCTTGGCGAGATCAAGCACATCGTTGATCAAGGTGAGCAGGTGAGAACCACACTGATACACAATTCGAACGGCGTCTCGTTCTGGCGGCGTCAGCGTTTTAGAGCGATCGAGAATTTGGGCATAACCCAAAACGCCATTGAGCGGCGTCCGTAGCTCGTGGCTCATGTTCGCGAGAAACTCACTTTTCGCTTGATTAGCCGTATCGGCAGCTTCTTTGGCCTGCTTCAGTTCGGCGGTTCGCTGTTTGACCCGTTGCTCTAGGTTTTCGTTGGTTTTTTCTAGCGCTGCAAACGAGGCTTGTAGCTGCTTGGCCATACTGTTAAAGGCTTGTGCTAGCGTTCCTAGTTCGTCGTCGCGCCGAATCTGTACCTGCTGGTTTAAGTCGCCTTGGGAGAGGATAGCGGCGGCGGTGGTCAGGCGGCTAATGGGCTGTAGCATCCGACTGGCAATCAGCCAGGTTAACGTTCCGACCCCTAGAGCGGCTAAGGCTCCAACGGTAAAGGTGAGGCTCCAGAAGGCTTGCTCTTGCTGCAAAACTTCGGCTTCTTGCTGTAGCGTGATGATGCCCCAGCCGTTGTCTAGCCGCAGGCCGTAGGAAAACCATTTTAAGCCTTGCTCGTCTGTAAAGGAAAAGATGCCTTTTTGACCTTTTAGGGTGGCTTCAACGGGTGGGTAGGTACTTAAGTCTTTAAGCTCTGCGGAAAATTCCGGCAGCGGGTGCGCTAAAACCTGTCCGGCTTCATCGACTAAGAAGGCATAGCCAGTTTCTCCTAGCCGCACGGCACCGACTTGCTCCGCTAAAATCGTCAGCGTTGTACAAAGGACAGCCACCCCTGAGATGGTTTGAGCAGGCTGGCGGATGGCGGTTGAGAGGCAAAGGGCTGGCTCATTGTTGGTGCGGCTGATGAGGGTTTGACGGGTGATGTTAGCCCCCGTTTTAGCCCCTAAAAACCAGGGGCGATCGCCGTAAAATATCAGCTCAGCGTCGTCGTTACGAGCAACATTCCTGCCGTTTAGATCGGTGGTACTGGCGAGATAGAGGTGCTCATAGGTTTGGCTCATGGCCACCAGCACAGGTTTTTGTCGCTGGGGATCCATGCTGACAATATCGGGTTGCCGACTGAGGCTTTGCAGCGCCAGAATGTTCATTTCTTCCCAGCGGGAGACGCTTTCTGACAGGGCGGCGGCTTTGAGCGCCATGTTGTCTTTAGCGTCTTGGCGAATAATTTGAGCGGCGTGCGAACTGGCATACCAAATAGCCGCCAGCATCGGGGGCACGACCCCTAGCAACACAAGAGATGACAGGCGAAAGCGCAAGCTGCGAAAAAAAGCTGGTTTCATCAGCAATGGCCTAGCCTCGACGATTCATACGCACAGTTCTGAGTCTCCCACTGTTTAACCCCACGCGGGTACTCGGTGGGTCGTCGCTGGGATGCCCCACTTTTTTATAAGTTTCCCAGGCTAGATTTGCCCCCACCGACTCGTCAGACAAGTTTAGTGTTGATTTCCTCAGTTCTAGATAAGGAATTCATGAAGACGCGTCGCTCAGCAACATCAAACGGGCTGGATCTAGCATCACCGACCACGGCAAGGGTAGGGTCTGCAAAACCGCCCATTTTTCTTTGAAGACTTCTGCCTGGAGGTGATAGTCCTGTGAGTGGGTGGGGGGCTGATTGAGTTTGAGGTAAAGGGTGACGCGGTGGGGGGTTTCGCTTAGGGTGGTGAGCCAGCAGGCAAAGGTGTTGGGGGTAGGGGGATGGGTGGCCGATAGCCAAAAGGTCGCCGGGGACGATAAAGGCGCAGGCGATCGCAGAGATGGGTTTAAAGGTTCTAGCGGTTCTGCCGCCCGTTCTTCTGGCGGGTGGTGGCTTGACGGCGGAGCGGCTGGCCGCTGAGCCAGCGCTTCTAAAAAGCCAAACTGATGAGCCCGCATGCCAATGTGGGTCAGCCGCTGTGGCATAGGCGCGGCCACTTGGAGGGTGCAGTTCCAATCTAAGGCTTGAACAGTGGTAGAACCCACTGGCACCGCCCGCGAAATATTTTTGCAGCCTGTAATGCGAGCGGCACTAACGGTTTGGGGGTTTTCTAAAACAGTTTGCTTTGCGTCATAGACACTGGCACCGCCTTGATCCATCACCAGCAGCTTGCTACAAAGGCGGTAAGCTTCTTCGATATTGTGGGTGACAAACAGCGTAATTCCTGGAAATTGGGCTAACCGCAGCCGCAAGTCGCGCTCAATCAGGTAGCGCAGATGGGTATCTAGCGCTGAAAAGGGTTCATCTAGCAGCAAAACTTCGGGCTGGCTGGCTAAGGCTCTGGCTAGGGCAATTCGTTGCTGCTGCCCACCCGAAAGAGCCGTAGGATAGCGATCGCCCATATCGGCTAGCTGCACCGCCTTTAGCTGGGTCGCTACGGCCTGCTGCTGTTGACGGCTAGATAACCCTGGCGGTAGCCCAAAAGCAATATTTTGCGCCACGCTCAGGTGAGGAAACAGGGCATAGTTTTGAAACAAAATTCCCACCCGGCGATCGCGCATGGGCAAATTAATCCCCTGGGCTGAATCGAACAGCACGCGTCCATTCAGCACAATCCGTCCGGCATCGGGCGTTTCAATGCCCGCAATACAGCGCAAAATTAAGCTTTTGCCCGCCCCAGAAGCCCCCAGCAGACCGAGGGGTTGGTGATCGCTAGAGAAGGTAACCTTAAGGGTAAAGTTGGGTAGGTGTTTGGTGAGGCTGACATAGAGGTGGGGAGTTGCAGCCGCCACACTAGGCCGATAGCGGCCCTTTGAACGCCCCGGCAGCGTCACTGGCCAGCCTGGGGTTAGCCACTTGGGCAGATGCCCCCCATCTGCTCGACCAAGCCGCCAGCCATTGACCCCCATTAAGCCTGCCAGCGCGATCGCCAAAATCACCCCCGTCCAAACAGCCGCCTCCCGAAAAGCACCTGCCTCAACGGCAAAATAAATTGCCATCGGTAGGGTTTGCGTTTTGCCAGGGATATTTCCGGCTAGCATGAGCGTCGCCCCAAATTCGCCTAAAGCCCGCGCAAAGGCCAGCGTCGTACCCGCCAGAATACCCGGCAGTGCCAAAGGCAGGGTAATCCGCCAAAATAGCCGCCATTCAGAAGCGCCTAAGGTACGGGCAGCTTGCTGCAAGTTACCGTCGATCTGGTTGAGCGCCCCCAAGACAGTTTTGTACATCAAGGGAAAGGCGACAATCGTAGCGGCGATGACAGCGGCATACCAGGTAAACAACAGGTTGAGGCCAAAGCGGCTAAGAAAATGCCCCAGTGGGCCATTTTTACCCAGCAGCAGCAGCAGCAAAAAGCCCAACACCGTCGGCGGCAATACCAGCGGTGCCAGTAAAAAGCCCTCCAGCAGCGATCGCCCCCGTCCCCGGTATGGGTGCATCAACTGCGCCGCCGCAATTCCCAGCACAAAGGTAATGGCTGTCGCTAACGAGGCAATGCGCAGAGAAATCCAAAGGGGCGATAAATCGAGCATAGAGAGCTAAAAGCAGAAGATTGGGGGTAGAGGGGAAGCTTTTCTGTGAGGGGCTTGCCGCTATTTGAGTGTCTCAATGCGGGTAGCGATCGCGCTGGCAGGCAACTAAAGACGACCAAAACCAAATTCTGCAAAGGTAGCCTGAGCCACCTCCGTGGTCAAAAAGTCAATAAAGGTTTGAGCCGCCTCGGTTTGATCGCTGGTGTGAATAATGGCGATGGGATAGACAATGGGGTCGTGTGCATCTGCT
The DNA here is from genome assembly GCF_052168255.1 of Almyronema sp. NCBI lineage: Bacteria > Bacillati > Cyanobacteriota > Cyanophyceae > Nodosilineales > Nodosilineaceae > Almyronema > Almyronema sp. The sequence goes on from NZ_JBQLZL010000059.1 coordinate 24,801, forward strand.
GGAGCCGTGGCTAACACCTTGACTTGATCTGATAGCGCCGCATCGGTGGCATAAACCATGCCTAGCTCGGCATTACCGCTTTCGACCGCCGCTAGAACGCTACGCACATTGTTGCCAAAGACAAATTTAGAGTCTAAAGCGGCTAGCAGCCCCAGCGTTTCAAACACCTGCTGAGCATATTGGCCAGCGGGGACGCTACGAAATTCACCCACCGCAAAACGGGTGAGGGGGATGGTTTTCAGTTGGCTCAGATCAGCGATCGCCAGCGCAGAATTTTGCGGCGCAATCAAAACCAGCGTGTTTGTTACCAAGTCTCGGCGCGAGGCCGCCACAATCAGCCCTTTGGCGGCTAGAGCATCCATTTGCTTGCTGGCAGCCGAGAAAAAGACATCAACCGGGGCACCTTGCTCAATTTGCTGCTGCAAAGCACCGGAAGCCCCAAAGTTGTAGTTGACGCTAATCTGCGGATGAGCAGCGTTAAAGTCGGGGGCGATCGCCTCTAAGACCGCCTGCAAACTAGCCGCCGCCGAAACGGTCAGCGTTACAGCCGGGGTGGGGGAAGTAGCCGAGGACGAAAGCTGAGTCTGGCTACAGGCAACCGTCACCAGGCAAGCGGCTAAGCCCGCTAAAAAAGGGGGGAGAAATTGGCGACGTTTCATCTCTCAATTCCAGATTGATCCGTAACTAGACTTGGGGATAAAGCCCCAGTTGATGAGCCAGTTCGCGAGCCACAAACACCAAAAACTTGGCCGTTTCAGGGTTGTCTTGGTGGGCAAAGTAGCTGGCGACTTGCATTAAGGTTTGCACAAATCCAGCATCTAAAAGTTCAGGTTCGGCATTGAGTACGGTGGGTTCATCGCCGTTGGGGCAGGCCAGCAAGCGATCGATCAAGTCGAAGTAGCGGGCTTGGCGAGGGTCTAGCGTAGTGGGGTTGGCAGAAGCTGTCATGGGTATGACCTCGAAGATTTAGGTAAGGGGGGTCGCTTGGTACTGCGGCGGTAGAGCATCGGGAATAAGCGAAGGATAAGCGGGCGCTAAATCTTTAAACAGAACTGTGCTGAGGTAACGTTCGCCAAAGCTGGGCTGAATCATAACAATTAGCTTGCCAGCATTTTGACGACGCTGGCCGACTTGAATCGCCGCCGCCAGGGCGGCCCCTGAGGAAATGCCCGATAGCAAGCCTTCTTCACGAGCCAAGCGACGGCTAAAGGCGATCGCGGTTTCGTCCGCCACCTGCACCACTTCATCAATCAGATCCACCCTCAGCACAGAGGGCACAAAGCCAGCGCCAATGCCCTGAATTTTATGGGAGCCAGCCGAGCCACCCGATAATACCGGGCTGCTAGCAGGCTCTACGGCGATCACCTGCAAGGTGTCTTTGCTCGGTTTTAGCCTTTCGGCAATCCCTGTCAGGGTACCGCCTGTGCCTACCCCGGCAACGACGATGTCTACCTGACCCTCGGTATCGGCCCAAATTTCTGCAGCCGTTGTTTCCCGGTGAATTTGAGGATTAGCCGGGTTTTCAAACTGCTGCGGCATAAAGGCATGGGGCAAATGAGCAGCAATTTCTCGCGCTTTGGCGATCGCGCCTGACATTCCCTGGTTGCCGGGGGTAAGCACCAGTTCAGCCCCGTAGGCTTTGAGCATTGCTCGCCGCTCCAAGCTCATGGTTTCTGGCATCGTCAGAATCAGGCGATACCCCTTGGCGGCTGCCACCATTGCCAGCGCAATGCCCGTATTGCCAGAAGTAGGTTCTACCAAGACGGTGCGATCGGGGGCGATCGTCCCTGCCGTTTCAGCCGCCTGGATCATATTAGCCCCAATTCGATCTTTGACCGAAGCCGCCGGATTCATGCCTTCTAGCTTGACTAAAATTTGAGCCACACAGCCCTCGGATTGGGGAATGCGGTTGAGCTGAACCAGGGGCGTTCGACCAATGAGCTGAGTGATGTCCTGAGCGACCTGCATGGTGCGTTTTTCTCCCAAAATTTAATATGAGAACAGTTTTTGTCAGTCTCTGCGGTTAAGGTTACGCGGCTAATTATGGCAACGCCTTCGCCCTTTTTATCCAAAGCGAGAAAACGTCAGAAAAATTAGTCAGTCACTATTTTTCTAAATATCTAATTGTTAAGCGGCGACAAAATAAACCGCAGCGAACCGCACGCGTTCAACAAACTCTATTTAGAGGATGGTTGCAAAGCTATTTGCTGCGTAGCAAAACGGTTTAGATCTCCCTAAATCCCCCTTAAAAAGGGGAGACTTTCAAGCCGATTCCTGCCTTTTCAAGGTTAGGATAGATCGATGAGTGTCAAAATCACAACCATAGGCTTTTCAAACAACCTCTTAGCTAGTATTTCACCAAACTATCAGCTATAAAACTGTATAGTTAAATTCAAAATAAAGCCTTTTAATAGCTTTAATAAAATAAACAAAAGTCTTAAATAAATCAAAAAGTTTTGGTCGTAGGCTGGGCTAAAACCAAATTATAGACATCAAAAAACTCAATGCTCTAGTTTCAGGTTTTAGATTTAAACTAAATAGGGTTTTGGGTGATCTTGTTGGCCATTTGTCGATAAGAGAATGTTTGAAAAGTCCTATTCTGTGTGGCAAAAGTGGAGATCCCCCCAAATCCCCCTTAAAAAGGGGCTTTTAAGCCTGCTTTTTAAGGAAGGCAGGGAAGATCAGCCGGTGTTCAAAGCTACAGCAGATCACGTGTTAAACGCCCGCTAAACCTCAATGCCAAATTCTCTAAAGTTAGAAAAATTGAGAGAATTTGACTAGATGTGCTAGCCAATGAGAATTGGGTAAAGCAATTATTTTTTATTGCTTAAGATCCAAACCAAAAGTTAGTTTTGCTATCAGAATTAAAAGTATAGCTGTAGTCACCCGCGTTGAAAAACTTAAATGGCTATAAGTCGCTAACAGAAAAACTTTTTGGCCTGCTGTCTTTAACCTTCTGGCTTTAGCTATATCCCATTTTCTGCTTTGTCTTTATCGCAACTTAACTGCCCAGTGCATTAACCAAGCGTTTGAATCGAGTTAGTCAATTTTGAGGTTTTTTATGCAAATTAGTGCCCGAAATACGCTTAAAGGTACGGTTAAATCGATCGAAGTCGGAGCCGTCAATACGGAAGTGGTGCTTGAAATTTCTCCCGGTTTAGAAATTTCTGCCGTGATTACAAAAGCTTCGGCGGAACGATTAGAATTAGCCGTAGGCAGCATAGCCTATGCGGTGATTAAAGCCTCCGATGTTATGGTGGCGATAGATTAGCGTTTACAGGCGACAATATGATACAAATGCCAGTATTTTTCTTCCCCTAAGGCAGTTTTGCCGGGGTGTTCTTCTTCTTTGAGCAGTTCTATTTCAAACGGGTTCAAAAGCTGAACAAGCTGCTGGCGCGTGTGATAGCTCAAATCGCGATAGGTTGCCCAAGAGTCGCGATCGCCAAAAAGATGACCACAAAATCGGCCACCGGGTCGCAGCGCGGTCACCATTTCATCCCACAGTTCTGAAAAGTGATGAGGTGGACAAAAAGGTAAGCAAAAACTGGCATTAATCAGATCCACATCCGGCGGCAGCGTTAAAGACTCAAATCGCTGTACCCGTGTTTCTAGGTAGGTGCGATCGATATCTTGACGCTGCCGCAGGCGGGCGATCGCTTCGGGTTCCCCATCAATTGCCAAAACTCGCCAGTTACGCCGCAGCAGTTCTACCGTATCGCGGCCATCGCCACAGCCCAAGTCCACGGCAAATCCGACAGCCGATCGCGCCGGGGGAGGGGTTTCAGGGGTAAAGCGATCGAGAGCTGTCAACAACGTTTCGCGCGGGGGACGCCCTGCTACGGCTCGATAATAGTCAGCCCATCGACGTTGAAATTGAGGCGAGTCGATAGCGGCGGCTTGATTAGGATCCATTTGCCATCGATTCCAAAAGTGACACATTTCAGTTTAGACGAGGCAACCTCGCTCCTGAATGTTTAGCAGACGGGACACAGCAGCCATAAGCAACGATGTCCCGTTTCGGGGCTGAACGCTGAGAGGCTCGTTACAGACAGTAGCTTAGGTAGCCACCGCTAGCGGTGCGTAGGAATGGCAGCCTTTGGGGCAAACGCGATCGCAAGCCTGACAGCCAATACAGTTTTCCGCCTTGGCAATGCTCATTACCTTGCGTTCAACTTCGTCATCATCTTCGTCTTCATCTACGACTTCGCCTGCGTCATTCAGGGCAATCAGAGCCATCACACCCCGACCACACGCCTTGAAGCAGCGTCCACAGCCCAGACACGTATCCCAGTTGATCTTTTGCAAAAACTCAGGCGTCCAGGGCTTGCGGCCAAAGGTTAAACCAGTCAAGTAGGTCATTTTCAGTTCCTCTCTGGCAGTGGGTTAGCGGTTAAGAAGCTTGCAAAACAGTGGGGCGATCGCTGGGTAAACGGACATAAATAGCCCGCACCATCTGAGCCGTGAGCGCCAAGCGGCCAGACGCCGTTTTCACCACAAATTTGGGATGGCGCTGCTCTAAGGTAATCGCGGTACCCGGCTCCAGACCGATCGCCTGCAGTTGGGCGAGGGTATAAGCATCCGCTTGGGTAAATCTAGCGATGATGCCCTGTTCGCCAATACTCAGGGTTTGGAGCGAAGCCCCCGACAGGGTAAATCCGACCAGCATACGAGTTCTCCAGGGAACAACAACAGAACCTCTAGTGAAAAGCAGAAGGATGAGGGATGAAGGCAGGCTTTTCGGTCAGCGCTTGCCGCTATCTAAGTTGCTCAACGCTGATGGCTACTGCTATAGCCTCAAACTAGATAAGCTTCCATGTGGGTTTTAATCGTGCAGTCAGAGCGCGGATAAGCAGAGCACAAAACCACAAAGCCCTTGGCGATTTGCTCGTCGTCTAAAAAGGACTGATCCTCCTGGTCAATTTCGCCTTCGACTAGCTTGCCAACGCAGCTAGAGCAAGCTCCTGAGCGGCAGGAAAAGGGCAAGTCAATGTCGTTTTCTTCCGCCGCGTCAATGATGTAGACATCATCTTCGACGGGGATGGTGATATCGAGACTGCGCTTTTTGTTGATTAAGCGAACTTGGTAGGTAGTCATGGTGGGTTAAGGGGAGAAGGGTTTAGGGGAGAGGGGGGAAGGGGGGAGGCCGTGGTTGGGCTGACTCTTTACGGTTGACTATGTACGACTGGCGGCCTAAGAGCAGGGGACGCCTGCGGGGCTACAATCTCCGGCTTGGAAGGATTTGCCGCAGCCGCAGGTGTCGGTGGCGTTGGGGTTGGTAAATTTAAAGCCGCTTTCGAGCAGGCTGTCGATATAGTCCACCACAATGCCGTCTAGCAAAGGGGCGCTGTGGGGATCGACAAAGACTCTAAGACCACCCGATTCAACGATTTTGTCTTCTGGGTTGGGGGCATCGGCTACTTTGATGTCATATTCGTAGCCATTGCAACCACCGTCTTTGACGGCGAGGCGAATTCCCCGTTCGGGTGTGTAGTTGGGGGTGCCGCGCACAAAAGTACGCAGACGGAGTTCAGCCAGTTCGGTTAGGGTGACAGTCATGGGAGTGATGTAGGCGTAAGGGTGAATTGAACAGGGAAAGCGGGGCTAGCGGGGGGGTGCTGGGCAAGTTTCTTTGGCCAGCGGTCGGCAATGGCGGCGTAGGAGACACAGGCGGGGGCAGGTGGGTTTTAGCCAGCGATCGCCGCTAGAAGCACAGGTGGGAAAGATGAGCAGCCCTAACAAAAGACCTGTTTTTAAGGGCAAGGGAGCGATGATTAACCCGGTCAGTAGGCAAATCAAGGCTGATAGGCTGCTGAGTAGCCGACTAATATCGTCGGTGTGGGTTTGGGTGAACCGCCAAAGGGCGATCGCCAGCCCCATTAAAACTAGAGGACTCCAGAACATGGCGAGAGCAGAATTCAACAAAGGAAAAAAGGAGCGATCGCTGCGGCTAGCCAGACAACCCTACAGGCAACCGCTTAGCCAGCGGCACTTTAGCGATCGAGCCGCAGACGGGGCAATTCGGATCGTGGTAGGGGTGCCGCTTAGCAAATTCAGCTTGAGCCAAATCCATCGTCAGCAGTTGCCCCAGTAGGGGTTTCCCCAACCCGGTGATCAGCTTGATCGCTTCTAACGCCGCCAGACAGGCCAGCGTACCGGATACGGCTCCGAGTACCCCAAACCCCCAGCGATCCCATTCCGGTTTTTCTGGAAACAGACAGCTCAAGCAAGGGGTTTGCCCCGGTACCATCGTCGTTAGATAAGCTTCCATGCCGTTCATAGCCGCTTCGATCATCGGCTTGCGCCAACGTACACAAGCGGCATTGAGCAAGTCTCGTTCTTTAAAGTCGAAGGCACAGTCTAGGGCGATGTCGGCTTGCTGCACCAGCCGATCAATGTTTTCAGCGCTGACGTATTCGCATACAGCCTCAATGGCAATATCAGGATTAAGCTGGGCTAGCGTGGCTTGAGCTTTGAACACTCTGGGCTTGCCTACCCAGTCATCAGTCATCAGCACTTGGCGATTCAGGTCGTCGCGTTGCAGGTTGCCCCCGCGCACCAAAATCAGCTTGCCAACCCCGGCAACTGCCAGGTACAGAGCCGCTGTGCCACCCAATCCCCCAACACCTGTGACCAGGGCTGTTGTGTTTTTGAGCTGTCGCTGCCCAAGTTCGCCCAAACCGGGCAGCATCATTTGGCGGCGATAGCGTTCAACTTCAGTGGAGGTGAGAGAGGGCAGCATGGTCAGTGGCCGGGGGTGAGGAGCAAAGGAGTAAAGGCGCGAGGGATGAGGGCACTATTGTTCGGCACAGGGTGGGCTAAACAATCACGACTGCCGCTCTATTCCACAGCAATGTCTGAGAGCATGACGACGTTTTTGGGCTTAGCTTGAAAGACTTTGAACAGCTTTTGTTCAACCCCAGAAGAGGTTAAAAACAGGTTGTAAGCGGTTTGCAAAGCCTGCTGATAAGCCATTAACTTTTGCCCTGCGGTTTGTGACTTGTCTTCACTAGCAGCCTGTACCAGTTGAGAAAATTTCCGCAGAATATGCAAGCGGTTGATATTTACAATGTGAGGATCGTAGGGTAAGTCAAAAAACTCAAAATATTCTTCTGCATCTTTGAGCTGATTGAATTGAGCTAGCGTTTTGGTAGCAGATGTCATTGTTTGGCCTCCAGAGTTTTCAACTGTTGCTTGAGGTCACGCAACTGGCAGTAGATATCGTAGGTACGAGCAGCGATCGCAGGGAGTTGATCGAGATCAGCGGGCAGTCCTTCAGCAATATCGTGAAGATCCATCTTCATCTGACCCGCTTTGCTGTTGAGCTTTTTAATTTGGGTTTTTAGCTCATCTAAAGTGAGAGGATCAGCAGCTTGTGGCATAGCGCTTAAAGGAAGAAATAGGGTTAAACATCGCAGACTTCAGGAAAACGTCTGGCTAAATCAACGCCTTTTTGCACCAGCTTTTCACCTTCGGCGTTGAGCTTTTCCAAAGAGTCAAAGCCAAAGCGTTGGGCATCTCGCAAGGTTTTAGAAACCAGAATCAAGCGGCCTGAGAAAATGAGCGCCCAACCAAAGCCTTCATGGCTAAGGTCAATCACGACTTGCGAAAGTCGTCCGGTTTCTTCTTCAATTTGAGCAGCGATCGCCCGATAGAAAGCTAAAATTCGGCCTAACGTAATCGGGTCTACATCTCCTTCTACCGGAATTTCTCGGCGTTGCTTTTTGGAAAGAATATAGGGCTTAAGTAACAAGTCATCAGCCCAATTTCGGTAGGTGCCATAGGCATCATTAGCTCGAATTTGTTGCACAATTGCCTTCAAAAAAGGAGAACTGTCAATCAACAAAACGGTGTCTAAAGCGGTGGGTGTTTCAACAGGACTCATACGGTTACTTCCTCTTCGTTAGTTTCAAACTCGTCTTCAAAGCTACGGGGCTGGCTCTTTAGCAGTGCCTTGCGCAGCCAAGGGGGTGGGCTACCTTTGAGGGTTTGCACCAATCGGCTCAGCACATCTGCTATTTCGTCTGCTTCAGATTGAGCCTTAATCGGGGTAATATTTTTGCGAATCAGCCGCGCCGCCGCACTTCCCCCAATTGCCGAAACGTAGACAATGGTGCAGTCTTGCAAAGCGACCAGCTTTGGCTCTAGCTTGTCTTCATTACCGTCTTCCTTCAAATCACCCTGAAATTCCAGCGTTTCGAGGAAGGTGTAACTCTCAGCGGTGACTTCGTAAACGTCAATTCGCTTAGCCCAGCCGAAGTGAGCATTAATATGAACGGCATCATTAGTGGTGAATGCGATTTTCATCAGTTATCTCCTTGTGATCAGATGAGGAGGGGAGAAGGGGGTAGGGGAGAAGGGGGGGAGAGGGGGAGAGGGGAGAAGGGG
>NZ_JBQLZL010000060.1:0-84731 GCF_052168255.1 Almyronema sp.
CACTATTGCGCGTGAGTTAGAACTGGTGCTGACCAGCAAAGAGGCGGGCAAGGCGATCGGGCGGGTACCGTTAGCTGGCATTCCCCATCATGCTCTCGATCGCTACTGTATTCAGCTAGTCGAAAAAGGCTTTGCCGTTGCCATCTGCGATCAGGTAGAAAATCCGGCAGAAGCGCAGGGGTTAGTCAAGCGAGAAGTAACGCGCGTGATTACCCCCGGCACCGTCCTCGAAGAAGGAATGCTGAGCGCTCGTCACAATAACTTTTTGGCAGCGGTGGTCGTTTCAGGGCTGCATTGGGGGCTGGCCTATGCGGATGTGTCCACAGGCGAGTTTGTTACAACTCAGGCTAGCGACCTAGAGCAACTGACTCAAGAACTAATGCGCCTACAGCCCGCTGAAGTTTTGTGGCCGACCAATGCTCCCGATCTAGGGATGTTGTTGCGTCCGGGACAAAAATCGGAGGCTCTCCCCGCCTGCTTACCGCCACAGTTTTGCTACACGCTGCGATCGCAAGCTCCTTTTGTTCATAGCGAAGCCAGACAGCGCTTGCTACAGCGGTTTCGGCTGCGATCGCTAGAAGGCTTTGGCTGCGATCACTTGCCTCTAGCGGTACGGGCAGCGGGCGGATTGGTGGAATATTTAGAAGAAACCCAAAAAGCCACCCAAGCCCCTTTGCAGCCGCTGTGTACCTACACGCTCTCAGAATATTTGGTGATCGATCACCAGACGCGGCGCAATCTAGAAATCACCCAAACGGCGCGTGACGGCACCTTTAGCGGTTCGCTGCTTTGGGCTTTAGATCGGACGGTGACAGCGATGGGTGGGCGAGCCTTGCGGCGCTGGCTGTTGCAACCGCTGCTGCGCTTAGACGGCATTCGGGCACGGCAGTTTACCATTCAAGAGTTGCTGGCAGACGGCAACCGCCGCCGCATTTTGCAGCAGTTGCTAAAGCAAATTTATGACCTAGAACGGCTAGCAGGCCGAGCCGGATCCGGTACTGCCAACGGGCGGGATCTAGTAGCGCTAGCCGACTCCTTTGCCAAGCTGCCAGACTTAGCCGCGATCGCCGCCAATACCTCATCTGCCTATCTCAAAGCCGTTCAGTCCGTTCCCCCAGAACTAGAAACGCTGGGACAAAAGCTGCGATCGCACCTGGTGGAAACGCCGCCGCTGTATTTAACCGAAGGCAACCTGATTCGATCAGGCGTTAATGCCCAGCTCGACGAGCTGCGCCAGCAAGTAGAAACTGACCAGCAGTGGATCGCCAACCTAGAAGTGACTGAGCGAGAACGCAGCGGCATTTCGAGTCTTAAGGTGGGCTTTAACAAAGCCTTTGGGTACTACATCAGCATTTCTCGCTCTAAAGCCGATCAAGCGCCTGACGAGTATATGCGCAAACAAACCCTGACCAACGAAGAGCGCTACATCACCCCCGAACTCAAAGAGCGGGAAAATCGGATTCTCACTGCCCGCGAAGCTCTACAAAAGTTGGAATACGAGATTTTTGTGCAGCTACGCGAAGAAGTGGGACAGCACGTAGACCTGATTCGTAAAGTTGCCCGCGCCGTAGCCGCAGTGGATGTGCTAGCAGGCTTGGCTGAAGTAGCGATCGCCAAAGATTACTGCTGCCCGGAAATGGTCGCAGGGCGATCGCTAGACATTTCAGCCGGACGGCACCCGGTAGTGGAGCAGATCTTGCCTGCTGGGTTCTTTGTGCCCAACTCGACGACCTTGGGGGGAGAGGGGGAGATAGGGAGAGGGGGAGAGGGGGAGACGCGGAGAGGGGGAGACGCGGAGAGGGAGAAAGGCGGAGAGGCGGAGACGGGGAGTGCAGCCGAACGGGAAACGCAAGCAGGGCAAAAGAGAGCAACTCCATCCCCCCATCCCCCCATCCCCCCATCCCCCTATCCCCGCCCCTGACCTCATCATCCTTACAGGGCCTAATGCAAGTGGCAAAAGCTGCTACCTGCGGCAGGTGGGCTTGATTCAATTGATGGCGCAGGTGGGGAGCTATGTGCCTGCGCAGTCGGCAAGGTTGGGGATTTGCGATCGCATTTTTACTCGTGTAGGAGCCGTAGATGACTTAGCTACGGGGCAGTCTACTTTTATGGTGGAGATGAATGAGACAGCCAATATTTTGAACCACGCGACGCCTCAATCTTTGGTATTGCTCGATGAAATTGGCCGGGGGACGGCGACGTTTGACGGTCTATCGATCGCCTGGGCTGTGGCAGAACACCTAGCGAGTGAAATTCAGGCTCGCACAATTTTTGCCACCCATTACCATGAACTGAATGAACTCGCCGGAATTTTAGCCAACGTCGCTAACTACCAGGTGATGGTAAAAGAAATGCCCGATCAAATTGTTTTTTTGCACCGGGTACAGCCAGGAGGGGCCAGTCGTTCCTACGGGATTGAAGCAGGGCGCTTGGCTGGGTTGCCGCCGTCGGTAATTCGGCGGGCACAGCAGGTTATGGGCCAAATTGAGAAACACAGCAAAATCGCTGTCGGCTTGCGTAAAAGTCACCGATCTGGGCGGCAGAAAACAAATGTCCACTCTCCACCTACGGCTGGCGAAACCCCTGCTGAGCAGCTAGATATTTTTGGTTGACGCTGTCCAAGGTTGTTATAGCTAAAAAGACTCTGTCAGCGGCTTTCAGCCATTTAAGGGGCTTACAGTCTATTGGCTACGGCTATTTTTTTACGCCCATTGATTAGCCAAATCAGCCATCACCCAGACTACACGAGTAACTAAAAAACTCAAGGGTCGTTAAGAAACTGCCACTTGTAGACCTGATTCAAAGCGACTCATCTGCATTTGCTCAATCAGCTCATCGTTCTCACCCATTAGCCAGTTCGCTAAGCGAGTGGCGGTTGGCGGCAAAATCGCAAAGGGGCTGCTAAATCCGGCAAAAACCTGCAAGCCTTCCAGACCGGGCACGGGGCCTGCCAGCGGTAAGCCGTCACTGCTAAAGGAGACTAAGCACTGGTGCCAGCGTCCAGGAACCCCTTCTAAAACAGGCAGTAGAGGGGTGATGGCTGTGCGCAGTTGGGCTTCGCTGGCGGCAGCATCAACCGATGGCTGCGGACTGGTTAGCAAGCGGCTGATTTGCCCTATACACAACCGCCCATCTAAAAACTGAATCACCCCAGCGTCGAGAACGGGTGCGGCCAGTTGATGTTCAGGTTCTTGCCAGAGGGCTGCTGCTTCAGGTTGGCTAGCCTGACTTTCTAATTCAAAACGCCGTAAGCCAGCTGGCATGATCAGGCTACGAATTGAAAAATCAACGGCAGGTGTTTCTATCAGCTCAGCCTGAGTAAAGTAAAGGGGAACAATAATGCCCACTTTTTGCAAAAGCTGACGGCTTAAGGCTCCGGCAGCGACGACGACGTTGGCAGCCGCATAGGCTTGCTGAGGGGTTGTGATTCCGGTAACCCGATCGCCTATGCGCACCAGTCCCGTTACTTCTGCAATTAAGCGATCGCCCCCTAAGCGCCGAAAGGCTTGGTTGTAAGCAGCCACCAGAGCCATCGGTTCAACGTGACCATGCTTAACCGTCAAAGCGCCTGCGATCGCCTCAGGATTGAGTTGAGGTTCAAGGGCATGGGCTTCGGCTGGGGTCAGACGCTGAGGTGCGATCTCAAACTTTTGGTATTGGCGGGCGATCGCCGCTGGATCTTGCTCTGGACTAACGGTTAACAGCAGATCCAATTCTCGAAACTGAGTTTCTGCCTCTAATTCCTCAGAAAACTGGCGGTGCCGTTCAATGCCCTCCCGACAAAGCTGTCGCATCAAGTCGGTCGTCCCCGACCAGTAAGGAATGCCCCCATAGCTAAAGCGGGTCGCGCTTGCTGGTTCTAACGTGCGATCGATAAGGAGTACCGTCGCGGCTTGTCGAGCCAGTTCATAGCTCAAAGCAGCCCCAGCCAATCCGTTGCCTATTACAATCCAGTCATAGGTTTTCATGGCCTGTTCCTACTGAGAGCGGTTGAAGAGGGTGAACCTTAAGGATGAATTTGATTCAGAATTACCCGCAGGCGATCGTAGTCATCTTTGAGAACAACGCTAAGACTGCGGCCAGCTTGCACCAGCCACGCGCGATCGGCTTGGCGAAGCTGATAAATTTGGCGAATGGTAGCCCCGATCAGACTATCTGCGGGTGCCCCCCGTACCTCTAGCAACGTTCTCAAAAAATCTAGCTGTTCGCTGAAGTGAATAATGTCAGCCGCTGGGCAGCGATAGACGGCCTGATGAATTTGAGGTGGACGCGGTGGCAAGTGCTGGTAAACCATATTGCTAGCGCGATCGCCGACGTGAGGTTTAAAGCCAATAATGGCCGAACGAAATTCCGTCTTGAGCATGGCAAAAATCTGGGGCTGTTGCTCTCGTAGTTCTTCAAGCGAAAGCCCCAAAGCTCTGGCTCGATGGACTGAGTCAATTGGGCTAGTGGTAGCGTAATAAACCACAGCATAAATTTGGTTGCCCGACTCTTCATCAACTGAGGTTACCCAGCTACCAAAAGGGGGCATAGCCGGAAAGCTCAGGTCTTCAGGCTCTAAACACTGCGACAAAAATTCAGTTGTCGCTGTTTCAATGACCTCAGCAATATGATCAGCCTGTCGAGCTTGAGCAGAAAACTGCGGGAGGGAAAGACGCATACCCGTTTGCCGTCTCAACGCTTGAGATTGTCTACTTCTTGCCGCGAGATTTATCGACCAATTCCAAGTCAGAAAGCTTGAAGGTTACCAGCTTATCCCAGTTACCCCCTTCAAACAAAACCGCTATCTTACCGTCACTGATTCGCTGTACTTGGCCTTCAAAACCGTAGTAGGTGTCGTCAAGATTCACAACTTTAACGGGAGAACCTGGCAAAATCATATTCAAGCTGTCGTGATAGTTCTTTACTAATCAAGCTTACAGGCAGAAGCAAAGATTGTAAGCTTTTTCGAGCTAGACAAAAGCGTAGCCTAGCCGCTCGGTTGCCTACCGACTGGGCTAGTCGGTAAATTTGAGCCGATGGCGATGGTTAGCCACAGACTCAACCAAGCCAATCGCAATAAAGTTAGTCAGTAAAGCCGAACGCCCGTAGCTGACCCAGGGTAGAGGAATGCCTGTAATGGGAGCTAAGCCGATAGTCATGCTGATATTGACAATGACTTGAAAAATAATCATCGACAGCACGCCAATGGCCAAAAGTGAGCCAAAGTTGTCTTTAGCGTTTTGGGCAATAATCACCAACCGGAGGCAAACCAGCCAAAATACAACCAAAATGGCGATCGCCCCGATAAAACCCCACTCTTCACCAATGGCTGAAAAAATAAAATCTGTATGCTGCTCAGGAATAAAGTTGAGTTGGGTTTGAGTACCTTGGTGTAATCCCCTGCCCCAAAGCTGTCCTGCACCAATTGCAATCCGCGATTGAATTAGGTGATAGCCGCCCCCCAGCGGATCTTTATCAGGATCTAAAAATAGAATCAGTCGATCCTTTTGGTAGTCCTTGAGTATGCCCCAAAGCACATCTCCCAATTTGCCCGAAATCAGGTTTATAGCTGTAGCCGCCAAGGTACTCAGCAAACGCCACGGCAAGGTCAACCAGGCAATTACCCCCATACCAACGACCCAAACCAGCCAGACGGGCAAATAGATGTGAAACAAAATCGCAGCTACAAGCGGCGATATCATCAGCACCAGCCAGCCAGGATTGGCGTTTCCCCAGTAGAGCATGCCGATAGTGATAGCGCCAAAAACCAGCGAAGTTCCCAAATCGGGTTGCAAGAAGACCAGTGCCCACGGCACTGAGGTAATCGCTAGCGCCTTAATCATCCCCAGTAAGGTTGAAGCTTCTTTGCTCCGCAGCAAAGAGGCTAAGGTAACAATTAGCCCCAACTTGGCAAACTCAGATGGCTGAACGTTAAACCCACCAATTGTGATCCAGCGCTGGGCACCTAATCCAGAGGTGCCGATAAAAATAACGGCAAGTAGAGATAAATTGGTGGCTCCGTAGATAATCCACTGCCAGTTCAGTAAACCTTCGTAGCGCATCCGAGCAATCAACAGCGCTAATACGAGGCCAATCGTGCCTAAAAGCAGGTGATTCCAACCAAACTCAGTTGTCTCTAAGTTGATCTGAGTACTGGTAATCACGATGCTGGCAAATACGGTTAAGGCGGCAGGCAGCAAAAACAGCAGCCAGTCTACTTCCTGCCAGGCTTGGAACCACTTTTTCCAGCGTTTACTAATCAGGGTTGGTTGAGGCATGCTAACTGAGGGCGGCCACCGAAATACGGGCGGCAACTTGCTGGGCGATCGCTTTGAGAGCTTGGGCTGAAGCCGATTCAGGTGCATAGACGACAATCGGGATACCGCGATCGCCGCCCTGCCGCACAGGCATTTCTAAGGGAACACAGCCCAATAAAGGAATATTCAGCTCATCCGCTGTTTTTTGACCACCGCCAGAGCCGAAGATGTCGTATTGCTTATCTGGCATATCCGGTGGAATAAAGTAACTCATATTTTCAACAATGCCAATCACAGGTACCTGCAACTGCTGAAACATTTTCAGCCCTCGGCGCGAGTCAGCAAGCGCTACAGACTGAGGCGTTGTCACAATTACCGCCCCGGCCATCGGCACTGCCTGAGCAAGGGTCAGTTGCGCGTCTCCCGTTCCCGGTGGCATATCAACAATGAGATAATCTAACTCGCCCCACTGCACCTGATAGAGAAATTGGCGAATAACGCCGTTGAGCATAGGGCCGCGCCAAATGACGGGTTGATCGCGATCGATTAAAAAGCCCATCGATACGATCTTGACGCCGTGGTTAAAAGCAGGTTCCAGCACTTCCCCTTGCTCACCCTGGCGCACCATGACATCAGCCGTGTCTAACCCCATCATCATGGGCGTGTTTGGGCCATAAATATCGGCATCAATCAACCCCACTTTGGCTCCCATTTGGGCGAGGGCGGCTGCCATATTAACAGCAACGGTGCTTTTGCCTACGCCACCTTTGCCGCTAGACACAGCCAAAATGTTTTTGACGCCCGTAATTCCTTGTCGATCGGGAAGCGATCGCTGCTGTGGGGTTTCGGCGGTGACTTCTACCTCAACTTGGGCTACACCCGGTAGTTGACGAACCGCTTTCTCACAATCTTCGACAATGAACTCACGCAGAGGACAAGCAGGCGTCGTCAGTACCAGCGTAAAGCTCACCCGCCCTTCGGCTGCTATCTGCACATTGCGAATCATGTTGAGTTCAACTAAACTCTTGCGCAGTTCCGGGTCTTGAACCGGACGCAATACGTCTAGAACGGCATCCTTGCTTAAAGAAGAAATTGTCATTGACTAAAAGTTTTAAAGTCCCAGCCCAGCCAAGTGTCACATGCAATCAAACGATGTTTAACAATCCTAGCTTTTTGTGTTGAATTTATTGCGATTGATGTTGTCAATACTCAAACGCTTTTGCATAAGTAGCGATCGCTCATTGAGCTTAGCCCAGCAAATCTTGAGAAGGGCGTGAGGTCGAGGGTCGGGTTCCTACTAACGCCTGTCTAGCTGTTTGCTCAGCCGCATCCGCCAGGGCGGCTGCCACCTTAGCAGCGTGAGGGCGAATCAGCGACCAGGCCAAAGGAGACAACCATCCTCGTAACGTCACTGAATAGAAAATCCGAGTGCCACAAACCGTGGACTCAATCTGATAGGTCACTCGTTCTTCTAGTCCGGGTAAGACGTAAACTCGCACGCTTAAAAGTTCGCGGTGATCCACTCGCTCCACAAAAATATGAATTGGCAAGGGAAAACAATGCGTAGACGCTTTGTAAATTAATCCAGGCTTTGCCATTAACCCATTGGGAGCGTTGGTGCTTCTCAAAAGCGGGTGCCAGGAGACATCCGCCAAGTTTGCCACGACCTGCCACAGCACATCTGCTGAGGCGGAACTGACCGCTTGGTAAGTGCTGGCCAGCGATCGCTTGACATAGGTATGGGGCTGACGGGCAATTGCCTGAACGCAACCCCGCAGCCATTTCAACCAAAAGCAATTCATGGATACTGTCTCGATGGCAGAAGCTGAGGATTTGTGGATCCTACAATTTTAGTCTTTAATTATGAGGCCGTGATTTCCACTATTTGTAGGCAGAAATCGCTAGTCGAACAATGCCTGTCCGGCTTTTAGACAGCTATTGGAGGCAACACAGAGATGCAGCCTGATGTCTAAAATCTTGAAGGCGACCTCGCCACGAGCACCAGCAGCGTCACAAATCTTTTCATCAAATGGAGGGGGCTGCTTGGTAATTTTTACTGTAGGTAACATTTTGCGTCAGCATCTATGACATCTTCACTCCCGAAAATTTCAAGTCAGCCCGCTGTCCTGCCACCGAAAGATTCTCGTAAACGGGTGAGTCAAGCTCTGCAGGCGCTGCAGGACAGTATTTGCCAGAAGCTAGAACAGCTAGATGGTCAAAGCAATTTCCAAGAAGACCAATGGCAGCGTCCCGATGGCGGCGGCGGTCGTTCGCGAGTCATCAAGCAGGGTCGTATTTTTGAGCAGGGCGGGGTCAACTTCTCTGAGGTGTGGGGAGACAGTTTACCGCCTTCTATTTTGGTTCAGCGCCCAGAAGCGGCTGGTCACGGATTTTATGCTACGGGTACCTCAATGGTGCTACATCCGCACAATCCCTACATACCCACTGTTCATCTTAATTATCGCTATTTTGAAGCAGGCCCCGTTTGGTGGTTTGGCGGTGGCATTGATTTAACCCCTTACTATCCGTTTGAAGAAGACGTTGTACATTTTCACCAAACGCTAAAAGCGGCTTGCGATCGCCATCACCACGAGTATTATCCAGCCTTTAAGCATTGGTGCGATGAGTATTTTTATCTCAAGCACCGCCAAGAACCGCGCGGCGTTGGCGGCATTTTCTTTGACTATCAAGATGGTCGTGGGCACCTGTATCGCGGGCCTGACCAAGCGGGGCTAGCTGCTCAACACAGCCAAGCCGTGGGTGAACTGCCAACCCGAGGATGGGAAGATCTCTTTGCCTTTATCCAAGGCTGCGGCAATGCCTTTTTGCCTGCCTATGTGCCCATTGTCGAAAAGCGGCAAGCTCTCGATTACAGCGATCGCCAGCGTGATTTTCAACTCTATCGACGAGGGCGCTATGTGGAATTTAACCTGGTTTACGACCGAGGCACCATCTTTGGCCTTCAAACCAATGGTCGTACTGAATCAATTTTGATGTCTCTACCGCCGCTGGTACGGTGGGAATATAACTACTCAGTACAACCCAAAACGCCCGAAGCTAAGCTATACGAGGTCTTTCTCAAACCTCAAGATTGGGTTAACTGGCCGCTTTAGACGCCGCTGCCCCCAGCCCCCCTTAGCAAGTCAGTTCAAGCGATCGCCTGGGTTGGGCGATCGCCGATTGCTAACAAAGCATCGACCTTGACATTACGGAGGGGGCCGCTTGGTTATGGTGGGCATGACCCCTTAAGTATTCGGGAACATCTTAGGTGAAAATAAGGTCACGGTACGTCCGGTAATATAGGTAGCTCGTCAAAGAACATAGCGTTCGTTTGTGAGTTTACCTGGGCAACTTAAAACTGTGCCTCTCTCATTGGACGTCTAATCGGTATGCGATCAGCAGCTAGGCTAGCGCTGGCGACTTCTTATCAGAAGCCCTTCAACGACTAGCTGTTTTCGGTTGCTATCCTTCAATATTCGACTTAGCAACAGGGAGTCTGTAATCTCCATAGGAGAAAGTGGCGGCTCGAACATGGATCAAAAAACACTGACAACTGACGATGGAAAAACCGTGATTATCCTGACGCCTTCGGGTCGTCTAGATATCACCACAGCCTGGCAGTTTCGCCTGAAGCTGCAGGAATGTATTTCACGGGTTAGCCCTCATGTCGTCGTCAATCTCAGCCAGGTTAACTTTATCGACAGTTCTGGGCTGACTTCTTTGGTTGCTGGCATGCGAGATGCTGACAAAGTGAAAGGAAGCTTCCGGATTTGCAATGTGCATCCTGAAGCCAAGCTGGTTTTTGAAGTGACGATGATGGACTCGGTTTTTGAAATTTTCGAAACTGAGGAAGACGCGCTTTCTGGTGTTCCCAGAGGTATTGCCAGCTAAGCAGCAAAGTTAAACTCTAGACTATAGTCTTGCTGCTTTATCAAGTGAAACGGGCCTAACCGAGGCCCCCAAACAATTTTTTGAGTCGTTGGATCAACGCCTCTGTCATAGCTCAGCAGTTGGGTCTGGCTAATCGCCGCCTGCTGCTGAGTTTTTAGTTCAAAGCCTAGCTTGATATAGCGGGTTTGCCCTTGATAGTCAAAAGTCCCTATTGTATTTTCTAGCATTTCAGCCCTGACCGCGAATTGCGTTTCGTTAGACATCTGCACCTCCACCGCTAAACAACAAGTCGGCAGTAGAATCAAATCTTCAGCCGTGAGCGTTTGCAGTTTTTCAGGGTTAAGAGCGGCTCCACAAAACTGCGACGGCGCTTTGAGCGCAAAAAACTGTACCTTAATTTGTCCTGCCGTCTCACTTAGCTGAATCACCCGCTGACGGTAGGGGGGATGACC
This sequence comes from Almyronema sp., assembly GCF_052168255.1. Lineage (NCBI taxonomy): Bacteria > Bacillati > Cyanobacteriota > Cyanophyceae > Nodosilineales > Nodosilineaceae > Almyronema > Almyronema sp. Next base: position 10,583 of record NZ_JBQLZL010000060.1, read on the forward strand.
TGCCGCTACGCTAACCTGCTCGATAAACAGTGTCGGCCATGTCCCTATAAAACTAGGGATAGGTCTTTGCCAAACCCGAAGATGAACGTACCAGGCAGGTTCGTCTAGGGCTTGTTGGCGGTTTTCAAATTCGCCAGCCAGGGCACAGCTTAGGGCAAGCAAGTTAGGAGAAAAAGGCATGGGGCAAAGGGGGGCAAGAGATAGGCTCTCTACAGCAGCCCCCCTGCTTGCTTGGCAAACGGGACGCTAAAGTAGAGAATGGAATCACACACTCGCTAGCTTTCTACTGTGAACAACGTCCGCACTGTTTCTGACACAAAGCGTGCTTTTTACGCTCGCCATACGCGTCCCATCCATTCTATTTATCGCCGCGTTGTCGAAGAACTGATGGTCGAGATGCATCTGCTGTCTGTCAATGTGGACTTTGTCTATGATCCACTATACGCGCTTGGCGTAGTCACCACCTTTGAGCGCTTTATGCAGGGCTACGAGCCTAGCCAGGATCGGGCGTCTATTTTTCAGGCGTTGTGTCAATCGATTGAGCGCGATCCCCAGCAGTTTGAAGCGGATGCTGCCCAGATTAAACAATCGGTGGCGACACTTTCAATTGAAGACTTTAAGGCACAGATCCAAAATATAGACTCGTCTGCTGATCAGCAGCCTTGGGATACGTTAAAAGCGATCGCCCATAACGAGAAGTACAAGTATAGCCGTCTGATGGCAATTGGGCTGTATACGCTGGTTGAAACTATCGATCCAGAATTCGTTAAAAACGATAAGCAGCGAGCCGAGTTATTTATGCAGGTTTGTGCAACCCTCAATATTGCTGACGATAAGGTTCAAAAAGACCTTGACCTCTATCGCAGCAATTTAGAAAAAATTAGTCAGGCTCAGGCTGTAATGAAAGATATTCTTGAGGCTGACCGCAAAAAGCGGCTACAGCGAGAGCAGGCTAAAGCTGCCACTGCCACCCCTACAGAAGCTGAAGAACCTTCTATAGAAGACTCTAAGCCTTAAGCGCAATCAGCCGATGAAGCGAGTTGACGGTGAGTTAGAAACTGTAGTTGCTGATAAAGCATTTGAATGCGGGGCGTTGAGCAATGGCTTGCCATCGCTGCTTTGAGGGGATTGCCTAAAATCGCTTCTAGTTCTAAAGGTCTGCCAGAGTCGAAGTCGATTTTCATACTTGTGCGATAAGGTTTCATCTGCTCTGTTTGGGTGAGCATCTCTTGAATCAGGCTGGCGGGTAGAGAGCGGCTTTGTCCTGGAGAGATCTTAGCTCCACAAGCGTTAGCCGTGGCGACAACTTCTGCCATAATCTGTTGGACTAACTGCCGGATGTTAGTATCTAACATCATTTCTTGGGTAGTGGCGTTTAAGACGACTGAGAGGCCGTTAAAAGGAATATTCCACACCAGTTTGCGCCAGCGAGCCATATACAGATCGGCTGTTAATTGCAGCGGGATCTGAGCCTGTTCAAAGTCTTGAGCGATCGCTTGCATAGCCGCCGTTATGCCAGCAGGCTGGTGTGCTTCGCTGTATTGCCCCAGCATGACTGTGCCATAGTCGAGGTGGCGAATATGCCCTGGCCCCACTTTATTAGAACAGACAAAGCAAAGACCGCTGAGAATGCGATCGGCTCCCGCGATCGCAGCCGCTGTAGCTTCTACGGCTAAACCATTTTGCAAAATCAAAACCACCGTTTGTGGCCCCAACAAAGGGGGCAACAGTTCATGGAGTAATGCATTTTGAGTGGTTTTTAGCGCCACAACCACCACATCTACTGTCGGCATGGCTTGGGGCGTGGCATAGGCTTGCACCTGAGGCAGCGCAATATCTCCCCAGATAGACTCTAGATAGAGTCCATGCTGCTTCACAGCTTCGTAATCGCGATGGAGTAGAAAGTGAACCTCAGCCCCGCCCTGCTGCAAACAAGCGCCATAGAGACCCCCAATTGCCCCGGTGCCCAGAATGGCATAGCTTAGCGGCGGCTGAATCGGCCAGGTTGAAGCAGACAAAGACATGGTTACGCTAGACCTAAATTTGACAAAGCTAACTGCGATCGCGCCTGGACAGAGACGACCGCATCAGTAGCTACTAACTGTTCTAAACGCTGGTGAATCTCTTTGCGCAATTCGTCTGATCTGAGGTGTTGAACCAGGGCTTGTAACCCGGCTACAGCCGCATAGCGAACAATCCATTCAGAGTCGTGAGTGGTCTGCAACAGGGCTGCCACCGCCTTAGCCTGAACGTTGGGCACGTCTACTGCTGGCAGTTGTGTCCAGGTTAAATTGCCCAAACCACGAGCCGCCGCCCGTCTAACACTTAGGGCAAAGTCTGTTGTAGCCGCCTCCAATAACACGTCTAGCGATCGCGGATCACCAATATTGGCTAACGTGCGAATTGCCCAAGCCCGGGCTCCATAATTGTGATCATCTAGCTGCTTGAGGAGCGGTAAAACAGCCGCCGATCCTAAGTCAGTCAAGCCTGCTACAGCCGCCACGGCTGCCCCTGGGTTATTAAATCCCAAAACTTCTATCAGCGTGGGAATAGCTTCTGGGTGGCGGGCTGCTGCTAAGGCGCTGACTGCTGTCAGCATCGCTACAGGTGAAGTGGCTTGCTCTACCGCCTGAATAAGCAGACTGATTGGCTGATCTTGAGACATTGAACCCATACCCATACTCAAACTGGTTAGTGGCGGTGTACCAGGTAGGCGATTAAAATTTGGCAGTGCCGATATCGGCACTCGATTTGCCAGCTTATCAGGGATGGCAACCATTTCGGATAAATCGGTCTACGGCTTCCTTCCTCAACATACAAGGTTAAAGACAAAAGGCCAAAAGCAGAAGACAGAACAAAAGGGTTTCTGTCAGCAGCTTTCAGCAATTTGAGTGTCTTAACCTTAGACGCGACAGCTAAACCCTAAAGTAGCGACCTGAAACGACTAAGCGCTAAACATTTGGGTTGCTCAATCAAGCCTTTCTTTGTGCCACATACTTCAACACTTCACGGATAACCCCACTTTTACCCCGACAGCTCAGCGGCACAATCTCACCTGTCAAAGCTCCTGATTCTTTAAGACCATAGACATTTTTAGTCAGCTTGTGGCTCATATAGCCCGTGATCATGACAATCAAGTCGCAAGACTGAATTTTAGCTTTGACCTTGCTGCGTCCGGCACTGATGTTGCTAAAAGGCGGCACTTCCACCCAATGCTTTAAACCATGTTCGGTAGATAAAGCTTCAATCACGCCTCGGCGCGTGGCTTCATGCCCCCCCACTAACGCCAAAGTGAGCGTGGATAAGTCTACAACATCAGCCGTTTCGATTAGCGGCAAGTCGGCTGCATCTTCTGAGTCGAGGTCTTCTTCTGTTTGAGCGATATAGGCTAACAGTTCGTTGATTTGCTGTTCTTGTTCCCAAACCTTGAGCTGCAAGTCATCTCGCTCGCGGGCTAGCTGTTGATTACGTTTCTGAATTTGTTGGATTTCGGAGTTGATCGCATGGTCGATCTGCCTTTCCGCCAAAAGCTCATCAATATGCTCTTCTTGTTCTAAAACCTGAAGTTGCAAGTCATCTCGCTCTTTAATGAGCTGCTGATTGCGCTTTTTCAACAACTGAATTTCTGAATCAATCAGACGCTGTAAGCGATCGCGTTCGGTTATGAGTGCTTGGTTTTGTTGAGCTAGCTGCTGGGTTTCGGCGTCGGCTTGCTGTAAGAGGGTTTGAATTTCGTTCTCTAGGCTGCTGTTGGCTAGCTGAAGATCGGCTATCGTACGCTGTGAAGCCGCTTGTGCTGTCGTTAGCTGCTGAATTTGCTGGTTGAGGTGTTGGTTTTCGGTAGCAACTTGCTGGAAGCTTTCTAGGCGACGGGTTAAAGCCTGATTTTGTTGGGTTAGCGTGCTGTTTTGTCGCTTCAGCCGAGAGTTCAAAGTTTGCAGTTTTTCAACTCGAGTCTGCAAAGTCTCTAGCTGGCGACGCAATTTTTGATAGTGCCGCCGAGTTTGACCAGAAATGTCGTCGATTGCTAGCTGGATCAATTGGCGTAATCCAGCCAGTCTACGTTTAAGCCACCGAGACATCTCATGGGTCATGGGTTTCTCTCCGACAGCTTCGCCCGCAGTCAGGCTCTCAGTCAGTTAGGCGATCGCTGTTAATCTTCAAAGGCGCTGTTGAGGATACGGCTGGGCGTGAACCGTTCTGCTCTAGAAGGCTGTTTTTTGAGATCTTAGCAAGCTCTAGTCAATCGCGTTGATTGCCAAGCTATTGCTCAAGATAGAAGGGCAAGGGCCAAGGACAAAAGGAAAGCTTTTCTGTTAGCAGCTTGCAGCTATGGAAGTGGCTTAATATCAATTCTCGATTTTGGATTTTCGACTTTGAATTGAACAGTCTTTGCTCTGCATACGTTTCGTCATTCTCCTCTGTACCTTTCTTTTGAAGAATCGGTATAACGCAGGTGGCTACAGCTATCGCTCATGACAGCCCGCAGAGACACCGCGCCGCCCAACTAGGCGAACCCACCTAACCGATGCGTGTGATGGACTCAATTCACGCTTAAATGGATTAGTCCTTGTTACAAATTGTGATCTCTGTGTCAGAGCCTTCTAAGCCTGCCCGTTCACTCGCTGGTATCGCCGGAATTGTAGCGATCGCCACGCTGGTCAGTAAAGTTTTTGGTTTGCTACGCCAGCAGGGAATTGCAGCCGCTTTTGCCGTTGGGCCAGTAGCGGATGCTTACAACTTTGCCTATGTGATTCCTGGCTTTTTGCTGGTGCTGCTAGGCGGCATTAATGGCCCCTTTCACAGTGCTATTGTCAGCGTTGTCGCTAAGCGCAAAAAAGCAGAGATTGCGCCGTTGGTTGAAACGATTACAACCCTCATCGGTATGGCCTTACTGGTCATTACTGTTCTCATTATTCTTTTTGCTGGGCCGCTGATAGACTTACTCGCTCGTGGTTTGAGTGAAACTACCGTCGGGTTACAAGCCAGGGCGATCGCCGTCCAACAGCTACGCATTATGGCTCCGATGGCGTTTTTTGCTGGGCTGATTGGCATTGGCTTTGGCACGCTGAACGCCGCCGATCAGTACTGGCTGCCTTCAATTAGTCCGCTGTTTTCCAGCGTGACGGTGTTAGTCGGGCTGGGGCTTTTGGCGCTCTCGTTGGGTAGCGACATGACCGCGCCCCAGTATGCTGTGTTAGGCGGTTCGGTGCTGGCAATTGGAACCCTAGCGGGTGCCGTGTTGCAGTGGTTGGTGCAGGTACCCGCCCTGTGGCGCTCAGGCTTGGGAACGCTGAGGCTGCGCTTCAATATTCACGAACCCGGTGTCGCAGACGTTCTGAAGATTCTGGGGCCAGCGACGTTTTCTTCAGGCATGATGCAGATCAATGTCTATACGGATCTGTTTTTTGCTTCTTATCTGCCCCAAACTGCGGCTGCGTTGGGTTACGCCAACTTGCTGGTACAAACCCCTTTAGGCATTATTTCTAACGTCATTTTGGTGCCGTTTTTGCCGATTTTTGCTCGTCTTGCAGCTCCTGAAAACTGGCCTGAGCTAAAAAGTCGCATTCGCCAAGGACTGCTGTTTACGGCGCTGACGATGCTGCCGCTCAGCGCTTTGATCATAACGCTGGCGTTGCCGATAGTTAGAGTTGTCTACGAGCGCGGTGCTTTTGACCAAACGGCTTCTGAGGTTGTTACGTCTTTACTGGTGGCGTATGGCATTGGCATGTTTGTTTACTTGGGGCGCGATGTTTTAGTGCGGGTATTTTATGCCTTAGGAGATGGGGAAACCCCTTTTCGCATCAGCCTGTTTAATATCTTCCTAAATGCCTTGCTAGACTACCTTTTGATCAACTGGCTAGGGGCACCCGGTTTAGTCCTGGCTACGGTGGGGGTCAACATTGTTTCAATGCTGCTGATGCTCGTTTTGCTCGATCGACGCTTGAACGGCTTACCCTGGCTGGCATGGGCTCGTCCAATTTTGGGTCTGATCGGGTGCAGCGCTATTGCTGGGGTAATTTGCTGGGGTACGCGCTACGGTCTAGAAAGCTGGTTGGGAACAGAAGGCATTGGGGTGCAGCTATTGCAGCTTGCGATCGCGAGCTGTCTGGGGTTGGGCAGCTTTTTGGCTGGGGTAACTCTGCTAAAAATCCCTGAAGCCGACTTGCTGGCTAACCGCTTAAAACAGCGCTTTTTGTCTCGTTAAGCTCATCTGACCGTCAAAATATGAGGTGTACCCCATTAGCCGTTTGCGCAAACATCTCAGCCAATGGCCGTTTCACCTTTCTTTACCGCCAAGGCATCGCCGCTGCCCGTGACCATCGCACTGTTGCCCTCCCATTCATGACCACTGTTCTTGTCATTGACGATCAGATTACAGCCCGAGAAATCACCACTGACATTTTGACGGCAGTGGGGTTCAAAGTTGTGACGGCAGCTAGCGGTCAGGCAGGGATTCACATCGCCCGTACTCAGCGCCCCGACTTGATTTTGTGCGATATTGCCATGCCCCAAATGACGGGCTACGAAGTTTTGCAAGCCATTCGGCAATATCCGGCAACGGCGATGACGCCTTTTATTTTTTTGTCAGCTCAAACTGAAAAAGTACATCAGCGCAAAGGTATGGAGTTAGGGGCTGACGACTACCTCACCAAGCCATTTACGCCTAGTGAACTCATTCAGGCTCTCAAGGCACGGCTCGAAAAACAAACTGCCCTACAAACTTTTTCCCAGCAAGCATTAGATACGTTACGCCATAGTTTGTCAGCGACTTTGCCCCATGAACTGCGAACCCCTTTACACGGGATTACCGGGTTTGCCCAACTGCTCAAAATGAGCGCGATCGCTCAAGATCCGGCTGAGGTGGCTGAAATTGCCGACTGTATTTTGACTTCGGCAGCGCGTTTAGAACAACTGATTGACAAATTTTTGCTCTATGGCCGACTTAACAGTTTGGTCAGTAGCCCCCAAGTACCCAAAATGCTACAGGTTCAACCCTGTGCCGTGTCTCAACTGGTGGCTTTACCAGCCCAGCAGCAAGCTGAGAAAGCGGATCGCTTAGCCGACTTGGAGCTGATTTTGCCGGATATTGATGAGCTAGTGTGTAGCCAATTTAGTTTGAGCAAAATCACTGAGGAGTTAACCGAAAACGCTTTCAAGTTTTCGGCAGTTGGCGATCGCGTTGAGATCCATTGCCAAAGTGAGCCAAACTGGCTAATTTTGACAGTTACTAATCAGGGACGCGGGATGACTGCGACTCAAATTGCGGAAATCAGCGCTTATCATCAGTTTGATCGCGCCCACTACGAACAGCAAGGCTTAGGGTTGGGGCTGGCGATCGCCCAAAGGTTGGCTGAATTACAGGGCGGCAGCTTAACCATTACCAGCACGCCTGAGAGCGACATTAGCGTTAGGGTGAAACTGCCGATTCTGAGCGCTGCGATCGCTGAAGCAGAGACACCATCCGAGGCGTAATCTCAGTAATGGCCTGCACATCACCGAAGGCAGCCGCAAGTGGCCCAATGACGAGCAGCGGTACCGGATTACGCGTATGACTCCGAGTGGAGAGATCCTCCAAGTTACCGTGGTCGCTGCTGACGATTAACGTCACTTCTGCAGAAATGGTCTGAATTAAACTGGCCAAAAATGTATCGACTCGCTGCAAAACCTCTAAGGCGGGCAGCCAAGCTTGAGCATGGCCGACAAAATCGGTCAGGTAGCACTCAAATAGAGAGAGCTGATACTGATCGGCCAAACGAGCCAACCGTCGCCCCGCTTCGCCAGCCGTGATCGGTGGGGCTGTAATGCCCCGATGGTGAGCCAACTCGCCAGTGATATCCCAAAAGATTGCAGCACCTTGTTCGTAATCAGGCTGTAGGCGAAAAGGTACTTCAGCCGTCAAGCTTAGCAACGTTCCCACCGAATAGCGCAGCCGTCGTTGGGCGATCGCCTCAAAATAAGCGGGTGAATATAGATTGGCATGGGCGACCGTTCCACCCAACTGTTTGACCTGCTTAAACAGGCCGTTAGTCTCAATCAACTGCCGCAGCGATCCCCCCGGAAACGCGGTTAAATGTCGTCCTAAAAACTGCGCGGCATTAAGCCCTGTGTAAAGCGCCGTTTGCCCAGTAGCACTTTGCGGTAATCCTGGCACCCCCAGACAGGCATCAATCGCTTTGCATAGCCGTCGGGGTTGACTAAGCTCTACCTCGTTAATCAACGGCTGGCCTAACAAAGCCGTTAACCAGGGCATCGCCTCAGGCGCGGCTAGCGGATTTTGCGGCTGGGCTGAGCCTAACCCCACGCCATCTAGAAACAAAAAAATAAATCGAGGGGTTGAGGCTAGCGTCATAGCGAATGGAATTCAGGCAGCGATCGCCAAAGGATGGCTAAATTTTTCAGCCTTTCTGCTTTCATAGCGTCAAATTTGCTCAGGATCAATCCCCCTTAGGGCTGAGCGGCTGTCGGCAGCGATCGCTCACGGCAACCAAAGGTAGAAGGCTGAGGGCAGAAGGCAAAAAGCTTTTCTGCCAGCGATGTTCGGCAATTTAAGGGTTTCAACCCTGGTGGCAACAGATCTATTTCAATTTCAATTTTCTGGCAAACGCATAATCTGCACATTGGGGGCGTTAGCCTCTAAGCAGTAGTGAGTTAACAAAAAGCCCACAAATGTCCAGGTTTGGTAATTGCGTGACTGTTGCCCTACCCAACGTCCGCTGGGGCCGTCAAAATATTCGGCCCACTTTTGTTGAGGAAGCAATTGCAAACGGCTGTAGCAGTTTTGTAGAACATGTTGACAGGCCACTTCTAAATCCGGATCTAAAGCTTTTGCCTGACTTTGATAGCAGCGAAAGGCGATCGCCCAAAACCAGGTCAAACAAGGCCAGTGGCCGCCGTTGTGATAGCAGCCTGGACGGTTTTTAGGGTCAAAACCAGTCAAAATTTGCCATTCAGCCCCCGTCAGCGGCGGATGACAAATCCGCAGCGGCATTTGCCCAACTAATTCCTGTTGATTTTGCACCATAAGCTGAAACAGGTGAGCCTGCTGCTGCTCGGTCAAGATGCCAAACAAAGCAGCCAAACAGTTTCCTAGGGTAAAAAAGCGAAAATCGGGTCGCCCGGTGCGAACATTGCCCATCAAGTAGCCACCGCGATCGCCTAGCCAGTCTTGCAGCCAAGCGGGGATGACTTCAGGATAGACATTGTACTCGTTAGCAATGCGATCGCCATACTGTTCGGTAGGCTGCTGGCGGGCTTTTTGGATAGTCCGTGATGTGATCCAGTAGTACTTGAGTAAATATTGCCGCAGTCGCTTAGCCCGCTCTTGGGCGGCGATCACCCAACTCTCGTCGGCGGCTAAATCGGCACTGCCTAACTGCAATAGCGCAGCGGTGCTTCGCAAAGCGCCGTACAGCAGCACTTGAATTTCCAGTGGGCTACCCCAAACATCCAGCGGGCGATCAATCATAAAAGCCCCGTCTGGAACCTCCAACACAGGCGTTGGGCGAAAATGAGGTCGTAAAACCAGCGCTAAAAAACGCTTCAAGGCTGACTGCACTTCTGGCTGGCTGACCCACGTGCGATCGCGCGTCTGCTGCTCGTACATCCACGCCAAAATGGGTACCCACAAGCTAGCGTCAAAGGCGCAAACACGCCCAATTGCCCGCTGCCCGTAATCAGCCACCAACTGCCCCTGCTGCTCACAAAAACTGTTGGGAAAAACACCGCACGATGGCCCAACCGATGCCTGCAGCCCAATACAGCATTCCAAAAAATGGCGCACAATCTCAGAGCGCCCATCTAGCAATAGATAGACCATGACGGGCACGTTATCGCGCACAAAAATTTCGCCGTAGTTCAGGTCATCATGAAACTGACTGGCCTGTTTAGAAACCGCAGCCACCGCCCCAATTGAGCGCCCTTGGTAGCTGACAAGTGCCCGGTCATAGAGCAGCGATCGCGCGGATTGCAGCAGAGTATCAAGGTTTTGCATAGATCAAAGATACGCTAGAGATACGTTGCCTTTAATTAGCCTAAAGCTTGCCTATGCCGTCTGAGATAACCCGTGCCGCTCTAGAAGAAAAGGCGTTGGCGCTAGGTTTTGACAAAATCGGCATTGCCGCCGTAGCGCCGCTGCAAGCGGATCAAAGCTTGCCCGCCGCCGAAGCCACCACTCAGCACTGGCTCCAGCACTGGCTCCAGCAAGGCTACCAGGCGGATATGACCTGGATGGAAAATCCCAAACGCCAAAATATTCGCCAAGTGATGCCAGAAGCGCGATCGCTGATTTGTGTAGCCCTCAACTACTACACCCCGCACCAACGGCCTGACAAGCCTCAATTTGCCAAAATTTCTCGCTATGGCTGGGGTCGCGACTATCACCGCGTTTTGCACCGAAAGCTCAAAGCTTTGGTTCAGTGGCTGCAGGATCAAACCCGTACAGAACAAATTCGTTACTACGCCGATACTGGCCCTGTACAAGACAAGTTTTGGGCGCAGCAAGCCGGGATTGGCTGGATCGCCAAAAATGGCAACGTCATCACCCGCGAATACGGTTCCTGGGTGTTTTTAGGCGAAATTCTAACGCCGTTGGTGCTGCCGAGCGATCGCCCCCATACAGCCCACTGCGGCACCTGCACCCGCTGCTTAGACGCTTGTCCGACCCAGGCTATCCGTTCAGCGGGCATTGTAGACGCCAATCGCTGCATTGCTTATCACACAATTGAAAATCGCGCCGAAGAACTACCCGCGGCGATCGCCCAAAATCTCAACGGCTGGGTAGCTGGCTGTGACATCTGCCAAGATGTTTGCCCCTGGAACCAGCGCTTTGCTCAACCAACAGACGTTGAAGACTTTCAGCCCTATCCTTGGAACATTTCGCCCACTTTAGACGAACTAGCCAACCTCACCGACGAAGACTGGCATCAGCGCTTTCCCGCCTCTGCCCTCCGTCGCATTAAGCCTGCCATGCTGCGCCGCAACGCCCGCGCCAACCGCTAGCTTAACGGTACAGCCGTCTCTAACGGAGAAAGCGGCAGCGAAAAGTAAAAAGTTGTGCCGTGACCTACCTGGCTTTCAAAGCTAATACGCCCCCGATGGAGTTCTACACACTGCTTAGCGATCGAAAGCCCTAAACCTATGCCCGGAATATGGGCGACTTTGTATCCTCGATAAAAAGGTTCAAACAGATAAGCCCGGTCTTTTTCCAAAATGCCTGGGCCGTTATCGGTGACGCTAAAGTGAATCTGATCGATTTGTAAGTCTAGCTTGACTTCAATTTGCGAGGAGACGGGCGAGTATTTGACACTATTAGAAATCAGGTTAGTCAAAATACGCTCCAGTAAGTGTTCGTCTAAATAAACGCCTTCAGCTAACCGGGTAGCCGTGCGGCTAATCGTCAAACGCAACTGATGCTGGGGCGCATCTAACTGCATTTTCTCGACCAACTGACGACACCAGCTCAATAAATCTAAAGCTATCGGCTTAAACGGTAGCTGATTCGTCCCCGCCTGATTGATAAACAAAAGATCATCTAGAAGCTGGGTTGTGTGACGAACGTAGGTTTGAATTGTGTCGAAGTGCTTTTGCTTTTTGGCTTCATCTAGGCGATCGCTGAAGTCTCTAAGAATCCCTGCCGAAGAAGAAATCACCGCCAGCGGCGTGCGAAACTCGTGGGAGGTTGTTGCAATAAAACGCGACTTGAGTTCATTGAGTTCCCGTTCTTTAGCGATCGCCTTTTGAATTTCTTCTTCAGCGCGGCGGCGGCGGCTAATGTCGATTAGCAAACCGTCCCACAGGGTTGAACCATCCGCTTGGCGTTCCGGCTCGGCAATCCCTTTAACCCAAACGATACCGCCAGAAGCCGAGACAAAACGGCCTTCCCAAGACCAGCGCATCAGCCGCCGAGCGGACACAGCAATTGATTCCTCTAGCAAAATGCGATCTTCGGGATGAACCCGATCCCACAAAACCGCCGCCTCTTGCTGAATCATCTCGGGTTCAAGTTCAAGAATCTCTTGCACCCGACTGCTGATATAGGGAATCTGTTGCTGGCCATCGGCAGACAAAATAAACTGATAAATGGCACCAGGAACGTTGGCAGCAATTCGCTTGAACCTGGCTTCACTACGGCGTAGCTGAGCCTCAGCCTGTTTACGAGCCGTAATATCCTCAACAACTGCCAAAGAATAAAACGCCGCCTCAGAAGTGCTACAAAGGGCAGAAACACTCAAATTGACCCATACCGTCTTACCCGTTTTGTGCAAATAGCGCTTTTCTAGGGTAAAGGTAGAAATCACCCCAGCCTTCAACCGCTCGTGCAGATCAAGCCCCAAGCTACTGTCTTCTGGATGCGTAATCTGGTCAAACGACATCTGCAACAGTTCAGCTTCTGCATACCCCAAAATGCTACACAGGCGTTGATTCACCTGGACGAAGTAGCCGTCGGCATCAACCCGGCACATGCCAACCGCTGCCTGCTGAAAAATAGTGCGAAAGTTTTCCTCACTAGCGCGCAGGGCTTGGGTCATCCGCTGGCGCTCTAGCTCAGCGCTAGCACGAGCCGCAAAGATTCGCAGTATTTTTTCAACTGCTTCTGAATACTGAAAGGGTTTGTCATCAATTACGCTGAGCAGCCCGATGGACTGCCCCATACGATCCACCAGCGCTACCGCAAAATAGCTCACGGCACCGAGTTGCTGTAGCGGCTGACACTGAGGAAATTGCCGCTGAATACGCTCTGGACAGCAGTAGATTCCCTGCTGTAGGGCGATCGCATCGGGGGTATTCGCTGTAGCGCCGCTAACGGTGTGTGTAGCGCCGTCATTAGCCCAAACGGCAATCGTTTCTAGCTGGTTGGCACGTACTTGTTCAGTGACGGTGGCATATTGCACCCCCAAGGTTTGAGCCAGATGCCGCACCAAAGCTGGGAAAAAAGCTTCGCCCACTGTGCTAGCTGTTTCTTCGACTAACGCTTCTAGAACGGCCTGGTTGCGCTGACATTCAGTAATATCGCGGGCATTGATGACAACGGCCTCAACATCGGCGTTTTCAGTAATGATAGGACTCAGCGCATATTCAAAAACGCGATTACCTTTTACGGTAGCCACTGTCGTTTGATAAATACCCGGTTGGCGGGTGGCAAACACCTCTTTAATCTGCCGTTCGAGCTGGATCACCAGTCGCTGAGGTAAACCCACTTCGCTACAGGTGCGGCCAATCATATCTCCTGGCTGCAAGCCCATACTGCCTGCCCCTGGGCGGGCTGCATACAAAAACCGATATTGGCGATCGACACAGTAAATATGATCAGGAGACGATTCTAAAATCGTATTTAAGGTGCGAGCCTGCTGCTGTAGCCGCAGCGTTCTCTCCTGAATCAAAGTTTCCAAATTTTGGTTTTGAGTAGACAAGCGCTGTAACAAACGGTCACGCTCCTGCTGCGCCTGCCGTTCGGCGGTGATGTCAGTGTGCAAACCAACATAACCCACGAGTTCCTGGGCTTCGTTGTGGATGGTATCGACTTTGACCAAAACCACCCGGCGATCGCCTTGGTGGTTGCGCATTAGCGCTTCTCCAGACCAGTTTCCCTGCTGAGAAACCGTTTCGCGAATGGTTTGTAGCTGCTGTGTGTCTTCATACAACACCTCCGCCCCGCCTGCAGTTTCCAGCGCCGCCAGACTATAGCCAAACAAGTTGATCCAAGCCGGGTTGGCGTAAACAAAGTTGCCGTCTTTGTCAGTAATGATGATACCGTCGCTAGCGTGCTCTACAGCTTTGGCAATCTGACGCCAGTAAGCCCCAACAAATGGCTTTGCAGTTTCATCTGAATTCATAGTAAGTGCCTACTATCGGCAACGAAACAACCCGCAAACAGCAGCAGTTTAGCCAAAGCAATCTCTAATGCGATCGCTGTACCAATCGCTATCGTCCTAGCATCTATCGTTTGCCCCTTTGTCTTCAACCGTTGAACTGCCGTTTTTTAGTCTATTTAAATTTGGTTTAAACCCGCATCACAACGGCGATTAAACTGTCTAACCCCTGTTGAGCTTGCCGAGAAAAGCCGTCTGAGACATACGGGATATTGCAGAAACCCGTCTGAGCTAATTTACGCAAACTCAGAACCCAGGATACCCATTGTTCAGCCCCACCCAGAGGCTTGCCCCTAGCAAAATACCAGCAAAACGTTGACGATGAGCTATGCTAGCTGCAAGTGCGTTAATTTGAGTTGCTGAATCTGTGCTAAAGCGTATTTCTCTAGTCTCCTGTCTGGTTGCCGCTGGTTTCTTCATTTCTCCCAAGCCAGCCATCTCCCAAGCACTTGTGCCTTATACGCTACCGCTAGACTTTGAACAGCTCCAGCAAGAGGGGCTACTCCTGGCTCAAGAGGCAGCCCAACTCGCCCAATTTCAGCAGTATCAAGCAGCTCTATCTAGAGCGCAGCTCGCCGTTCAGTTAGCCCCTGGTGAAGCGGATATCTGGGGGTTGCTAGGGACGCTTTACTTACAGTCAGATCAGCCTGAAAAGGCCATCAACGCCCTAGAAACAGCGCAAACCTTAGCACCCGACAACGCCGCCGTTCTCTTTGCCCTCGGTACGGCTTATTTTCAAGAATCTCGTTACCTGCAAGCGGTTGAGTATATTGAATCGGGTCTGGCGATCGAGCCGGATAACGCTGGCGCTCTTTTTGACTTGGGCAACGCATACTACAAGCTCAATCGTTATGACAAAGCGATTACCAGCTATGAGCAAGCCGCTGCCCAAGAAGCAGAATTTTGGCCTGCGATCAACAACATTGGTCTGGTTCTCTACGAAATGGGTCGCCCAGAAGACGCTATTGAGCAGTGGCAAGACGCGCTAGCCATTGCTGCAGGTGAATCTGAACCTCAACTGGCGATCGCCGTTACCCTCTACAACCAGGGGCAACGAGAAACCGCCATCAATCTAGCCACTGAAGCCCTAGAGCGGGATAGTCGCTACGCGGATATTAGCTTTTTGGAAGAAAATCTTTGGGGTGAGCAGTTGCTAAGCGCCACTCAGCAGTTTTTTGCCACCCCTGCGATGCAAGCTTTAATTGCACAGCTATAAAAACAGGAAAAAGCCTTGCAATCATAGGGTTTTCAGGGCTGAGCTTTGAGATTGGTTGAGTCAGCCCGCCGCTCAATCTGCAAAGCGGTTAACTAGTTGGCGCTAACGCTTAATCCACAGAAAACTTGACAGCGCTAAAGCCGTACCTTGAAAATTAGGCTTGCTAAATTTCAGTTCTAGTCGTACAAGTGTACTTATCCCTAAAAGCTTCAGTTAGTCTTCGGTGGGCAGCAGAGCTAAAATATCATCTACAAATTTTTGGTGATCGACCACAGGTTTGGAGATATAACCATCTGCTCCGCTTTGCTGCAAGAAGTTTTCGCGATCGCCATCCATCGCATGAGCCGTGACCAAAATGACTGGCAGCTTTGCTGTCGCTGGATTAGACTTCAGCATTTGCGTAATGGTAATACCGTCTACAGGCTTGCCCTGATATACGCTGTGCGCTAGCGAGACATCCATCAAGATAATATCGGCTTCCTGATTATGGGCAATTTGCATCACCTCTTCCACATTTTCGGTGTGCTTCACTGCTAGCCCGCCACGCTTGGTCAAAATTTTGGAAAAGACACGGGCATTAATCATGTCATCTTCCACAATCAGAACAGTTTTCATAGAGCCTTGAGGTCAAAGATTTAGGAAAGGTCAAGCAGGTAAAAACAGCATGAATGGATTTGTTCAAGTACCCCTGAAGGTTTTTTTCCTACCCTGGGTAGTACTGAGATAGACGCCCTACAGCAGAACCAGTTGTGAAGTTAAGCCTTAGCTTGCGCATTGAGTATTATCACTTTTCTGCTCTGCATATAAGTTACAGCATTGTTACAGACGATTCGGATTTTTAGCTCAAATTTCAAGGAAAACAGCTCATGGCGAAGCAGCTCAATCGGCCTTCCCCCGGCCAGGTTATAGTCACCTCCCTTCATTCTGAAGTACAGCGATCGTACTTGGAATATGCCATGAGTGTGATCGTGGGGCGGGCGCTGCCGGATGTCCGCGACGGCCTTAAGCCCGTTCATCGCCGCATTCTCTACGCTATGTATGAGCTGGGTTTGACCCCCGATCGCCCTTTCCGCAAGTGCGCTCGCGTGGTTGGGGATGTTTTGGGTAAATACCACCCCCACGGCGATCAAGCTGTCTACGACGCCCTGGTAAGGATGGTGCAGTCGTTTTCGAGCCGTTATCCATTGCTAGCGGGGCACGGCAATTTTGGTTCGGTAGACAATGATCCTCCCGCAGCAATGCGTTATACCGAAACGCGGCTGGCCCCTATTGGTTATGAAGCTCTGCTCGGTGAGATTGGCGAAGCCACCGTTGACTTTACGGATAACTTTGATAGTTCTCAACAGGAACCCATTGTTTTACCGTCTCAGTTACCCAATTTGCTGCTCAACGGTAGTTCTGGCATTGCCGTTGGTATGGCAACTAACATTCCGCCTCATAACCTGGCGGAAGTGATTGACGGTCTGATTGCTCTAATCGATCAGCCGATGCTATCTGACGATGACCTTTTTGCTTTAATTCCGGGGCCAGATTTTCCCACCGGGGGCGAAATTATCAGCAAAGAGGGGATTCGCGAGGCCTATCGCACCGGGCGCGGCAGCATTCCCTTGCGGGGCATTGCCACGTTTGAAGAAATTCGACCTGGACGGGGTCGGCAGCGGCGCAACGCTATTGTGGTGACTGAACTGCCTTACCAGGTGAATAAAGCTGGCTGGATTGAAAAAATTGCTGACCTGGTCAACAACAGCAAAATTGAGGGCATTGCTGATATTCGCGACGAGAGCGATCGCGATGGTATGCGGGTTGTCATTGAGCTAAAACGAGAAGCCCAGCCGCAATTGGTTTTGAATGCGCTCTACAAACTGACCCCTTTGCAGAGCAATTTTGGCGCAATTTTACTCGCCCTCGATCAGGGTCAACCCCGGCAAATGCCGCTGCGATCGCTGTTAGAGGCTTTTCTCAACTTCCGCGAAGAAACCCTAACGCGCCAGTACCAACACGAACTGGAAAAAGCCGAAAGTCGCCTGCATTTAGTAGAAGGGCTGCGTACCGCGCTGGCTAATCTAGACGCTGTCATTGATATTTTGCGGCAGGCGGCTGATGGCACCACTGCTAAAGTTCAGCTTAAAGCCCAGTTTGAACTCAGCGATCGCCAAGCCGATGCCATCTTAGCCATGCCGCTGCGTCGCCTCACCGATCTAGAGCAGCAAAACCTCCAAACCGAATATCAAGAGCTATCGGCGCGTATGCGTCAGCTCAACCAGCTCTTATCAAACCGCAAAGAACTGTTGAAAGCGCTCAAAAAAGAGCTGCGATCGCTGAAGAAAAAGTTTGGCGACCCTCGCCGTACCCGTATTCAAACAGAAGCCGAGCGCGCCGAAGAAAAACAATTAATTGCCGAAATCGTAGCGGAAGAAGTCGAAACCGAAGTCGTTTTAGAGTTTTCGGCGCGGGGATACGTCCGGCGGTCTTCACCGCGCTCGTTTCAACGGCGACAGGCGCGACAGACAACCGAGGCTGCTGCCACCCTACAAGAAACGGAAGATTTCTTAATTCAAACTGAATCAGCATTGACGTCACAAGAACTGCTGGTGCTGACCCAAGACGGCAAAGCTTATACATTCTCGGTCGGTGACATTCCTCAGACTTCACGCCAGTCAAAAGGCACGCCTTTGGTGAGCCTTTTGCCAGACTCAGTCCCCCCTGACCCAGAGGCCATCGTCACGCAAATTGTGCTGACGGAAAGCTTGCTGCCCAAAGAGCTAATACTGATTACTCAGGCAGGACGGATCAAGCGGCAGCCACTTTCAGACTTTACAAACCTCACAGGACGCGGACTGACAGCGCTGAAGCTTAAAGGAGACGACAAGCTTCAGCAGGCTGTACTGGCTCAAACCGGAGATCTCCTGGTTCTAGGAACTTCGGGTGGGCGACTGCTCAAGTTTGTGCTGGATGACGACCAACTGCCGATTATGGGTCGCAATGCCCAAGGCCCCAAAGCCTTACGACTGCGCAAGCAAGAAACGCTGGTGGGCTGTCTGGCGGTTCAGGCGGACGATACGCTGCTGTTGATCTCGGCGTTGGGTTTTGCTAAACATATGCCTGTTCAAGCGCTACGATTAGCCAATCGAGGCGACATTGGTACACAAGCTTTTCGCTTTAGTCTCAAGTCTGATAGTCTGGCGGCCATTGTTCCGGCCCTGCCCGAAACCGAGGTAACGCTTAGCACAACTGAAGGACGCATTGCCCAAATTTTGCCGGATGCAGTGCCGCGTCAGGGTAAAGATACGCCTTGCGATCGCCTGCTTAGCCCCGGTCGAGGTGAAAAAATTGTGGCTGCCATGATTTCTTCTCTGGTAGACGAGCAGACCGAAGAAGAATAAGCGTAACCAGGCTTGGTAATCCGCTACAATCAGGCGACAATCAATTGAAAACTGGCTGAATTTGCTGTGGCTCGCGTTGTTTTAGAAAACATCTACAAAACCTTTTCACGTCACCACCGCGATCGCACGGCTGAGTTAGAAGTCGCTGCTGTGCCGCTGGTTAATGAAGCGGCGATCGCCACAGAATCAGCCGCCGTCACCCATACGACGGTTCTCAAGCGGATTAACCTCACGGTTGAAGACGGTGAGTTTATGGTCTTGGTAGGGCCATCTGGCTGCGGGAAAAGTACGCTACTACGGCTGATCGCTGGGTTAGAAGCGTTAACAGCTGGCAATGTTTGGGTGGGCGATCGCTTGGTTAATCAACTGCCGCCCAAGCAGCGCGATATTGCCATGGTGTTTCAAAGCTATGCCCTCTATCCTCATCTGAGCGTCTACGATAACCTGGCCTTTGGGCTACGGCGCATGCCCCAAGTCACCTTAGAAACGGGTTCTGTTGATGGGGGGGGTGAAGCCTCTAGCGAAGCGCAAACAGCTTGGTGGTGGGAATCGGTGCTGGTTTCGCTGAGCCGACCTTTGCCCAAAGCATGGCGCTACCTTTCTCAGGCTGAACGTCTTATAGACGAGCGCGTGCGGGCAGTGGCTCGGATGCTACAAATTGAACCGCTGCTCAACCGGATGCCGCGACAACTCTCCGGCGGGCAAAAGCAACGGGTAGCTTTGGGTCGAGCCATGTCACGCAACCCTCAAGTTTTTTTGATGGATGAACCCTTATCCAATCTAGATGCCAAGCTTCGCAATGAAACCCGCTCCCAAATCGTCAACTTGCAGCGATCGCTGGGAATTACGACGCTCTATGTCACCCACGATCAAACTGAAGCGATGACAATGGGCGATCGCATTGCCGTTATGAACCAAGGCCAAATTCAGCAAGTAGCCCCTCCTCTAACGCTGTACCACCATCCGGCTAATCGCTTCGTGGCGGAATTTATTGGCTCTCCGCCCATGAATTTTATGCCTGTTCAAGTCAAAGGCGCGCCCGTCATTAGCCACCCCCAGTTTCGCCTAACGCTGCCGGGCCATTGGGAAGAGACGCTAACCCCCTACGAAGGGCAAACCGTTTTGCTGGGCATTCGTCCCGAACATCTGACGGTGGGCTTACCAGCCCCTAAAAACCTATGTGTAAAGGTGAGTCGGGTAGAAGCTTTAGGCAGTGAAACCTATGTGACGGTCGATTTGGCTGGTGAAAGCTTACAAGCCAGACTAGAAGGCAATCGTACCTTGCAGTTGGGTGAAGAACTGTGGCTAGCGATCGCAGCCGATCACGTCCATCTTTTCGACATCACCACCGAACAAGCCATTCATCCTTAAAACGGAATTTTTTTCTTGCTGGCTTTTTCGCGTTCGTAGTTAAGTTCTTTCAGCTTTTTCATAATCCGGCTGAAATACTCTTGCATGTAGGCTTCTAGCGTCGTCATTTCTGAGCGATCGATGCCGAAGGTTTCATAGACTTCATCCATCGATGCATCAATCGGCTGACCACTTGCGATTACTTCTGCAAAGGCCAATCGATCAGAAAGGTTCCAGCCCCACTGGAAAAACCTGGCAACCCGGCGCACCCCCTTGAGCAGCCCTAAAGGCATTTGCGAAACCTTAGCTTCTTGACCCGAAAGCCGTTCGCAAAGTCGAATAATTTCGTAAGCCCCCCAGGCGCGAGTACCTGCCATCGGAAAAGTTTGATTTTCGGCTGCAGCTAGCTTTAGCGACTTCACCGCAAAGCGAGCAATATCTTGCGTGTTCATATAGGCAATGGGGGCTGCTTCTCCCATCACCCAAACAGCTTGCTTTTCCAGTATTGGAATCGCATATTGGCTAATCAACCCCTGCATAAAGCCACAGGGGCGCAGTACGGTGTAGGTTAGTCCCGACTCTGCCAAAAATTTTTCTGTGCATCGCTTAATATCCATCAGCGGCACATGGGGATATTTATCCGCGTTTAGAATAGATAAAAAGACAAATCGCTCAACCCCTGCTGCCTGAGCCGCTTGAATTAAGGCTACTTTACCTTCCCAGTCAACCTGATAAATACTGGCTGCATCCGTAGGCCGGGCCGTTGCCGCATCAATAACAGCCGTTACCCCCTCTAAAGCAGGGGGCAAAGTTTCTGGTTTACACAAGTTAGCTCTTACCAGGGTGGCGCCCCACTCTCTCAAAAAGGCGGCTTTTTGAAAACTGCGCACCAAGCACCGTACCTCGTATCCCTCATCCAGGGCACGGCGAACGATTTGCCTTCCTAAGGTGCCAGTGGCACCAACAATGAGTAAAGTCATGAGGGAAATGTAACAAAACTTAGATTTTCTAAGAATATCAGATTATTCCATTGCCGGGGGTAATCTACCCGCTTGAGCCTACTCCTCGCCGCCTTGAATCCGCAGCATTAGAAAGCCCAAAGCTAGACCTACCAGGATGAGGGAAAATGCTAAGACTGCTGAGTTAAAGATTTCGCCGCTCATAATTTTTAGTTGTGTTCCTCCCACTAAATCAGCCTTAAACTGAGGCTGATGAAAAATAACTTTACTTGCAGACTCAATTCTAAAACAGTTTGGGGCTTCTTCCGAGAAGTCAGGCAGTTGCGTTTGGGCAAAGCCAAAGGGTGATTGGTGTTCTACTCTTCTGACTGGTAGCCTTCGTCAGCCGACCTGTTTTGCCCCGTTTATGAGACGCTAGGAAAAAAAGCTTATGTGTTCAGCGATGTTCTCTCGCCGTCCCCGCTTAGCTATTACCCTGGGTGATCCAGCCGGAATTGGGCCTGAAGTGGTGCTTAAAGCGCTGGCAGACCAACGCTGGCGATCGCAAGCTGACATTACCCTGGTGGGCAATGCGGCTCTACTACAGCAAACCTATCAGCAGCTATCCCAGCTTGCGCTACCCTTAGCCGACCCCGCCACGTTTCCTCACATAGACATTGCGGTAGCCCCTGCGATCGCCGCCCAGGTGAAAATGGGTATTGGCAATGGAGCCAGCGGCGACATCAGCTTTCAGGCTTTGCAAACCGCTATTCGGCAAACGCTCAGCGCTCAGTTTGATGGCATTGTCACAGCTCCTATTGCCAAATCGGCGTGGCAACTGGCAGGACATCGCTACCCCGGTCAAACTGAATTACTAGCTGAAGCAGCCGGATGCGATCGCTTTGGCATGTTGTTCGTAGCGCGATCGCCCCATAGCGATTGGCAGTTGCGGACGCTACTGGCCACAACCCATATTCCCTTAGCCGAAGTACCAACGACCCTTTCACCTGCGCTGATGAGTCGAAAACTAGATCTGCTGATCGAGTGCCTACAGCAAGATTTTGGCCTCGCTCAGCCTCGCATCGCCATTGCCGGACTCAATCCCCACAGTGGCGAACAGGGACAGCTCGGCTCCGAAGAACAAAGCTGGCTCATTCCCTGGCTACAACAGCAACGCGATCGCTATCCCTCGCTAACGCTAGACGGCCTGGTTCCACCCGATACGCTGTGGGTTAATCCTGGACAGGCTTGGTTCAACCAGCAGCCCGCTCACGATGCTTACCTAGCGCTTTATCACGATCAGGGTCTTATTCCCGTCAAGCTTTTAGCATTCGATCGCGCGGTGAACACGACAATTGGGCTACCGTTTGTGCGCACCTCGCCCGACCACGGCACGGCTTTTGATATTGCTGGGCAGGGAATCGCTGCCGCAACCAGTATGACAGCGGCTATCGAACTTGGAATTGAGCTATGCTGTCAGCGTCAGCAGCGATCGCTAGGACAACACAACCTGGCTTAAAAGCTATGATTTGATGACTTTGTAACGCCTGCTGTTTTGGCATATTTGCGGCTCGTTAACTGGTAGAAACACGTAGGCGTTTAACCCAGTCCTTAAATTTAAGCAAGTTTATTGGAAGATTAAGAGAAGGCAATGGCTTCTCCCCGTTCTAATTGCTACCGTCGTAGAATTAGCTAGGCTTACAGCCTTAACAACTAACAATATTTATTAATCCTACGAGGATTGATTTGGAGAGACAATATCGGAGCTGCCAGAGAAGGCAATAGCAGAAAAAAACAGTATGATCTGTTACAGAAATGTTTCCCAAAGTTCAGTCTTTCACTAAATCTCCCATAGGGTTTTGAATCTACATCGGTTAGACTCAACTGACCAATTTATTCCCACTGATGTCTTTTGACAGGGTGAATTATGCTTCAGTCGCTTTCTTATTCGGTTGACTTCATTCAAGATGAAGCCCGTCAACTCGTCCAAAAAGGTACCGTTAGCCGTCAGCAGCCCATCTACACGCTGTGCAAATATATTCCTGCGCGTGAGTGGGCAGGGGTCGAAGCTGAGTTAGAAGCACGGGGTTTCTTACTCAGAGATCGTATCAGCGACCTGATGGGGCGTGAAGACTGGGACAACGACTAGTTTTAACCCTAAAACAGCGTTAGCTGTGTAGGGGGTTGGCTTAGCGGTTGCCAAGGTAAAGGTTGTTGCAAAACTCCCTGTTGCTGTAGAAGCTGATAAAAGTGATAGGCGATCGCGGGTGATTTAGCTTCAATAGGACAGTGGACAAAAAAGTAGGTTTGGGTTCCTTGGTTTAGCCATTGCTGTAGCTGGGGAACCCACGCTGCTAAATAGGGCTGGTTAAGGGCTAGCTCAGGGTGGCTAATATAGCGCACCAGGGTAAAAGAAGCGGTTACAACTGGCTGTAGGGGTACCTGCGGCTTGCGGCGCTCCGAATTTAGCTGTGGATCGCGACTTCCTGTCTTTAAGCCGTCATAAACGGGTCGAGTATCTAGTAATACTCGGCCAGTGTTGTGCTGAGTTAAAAGTTGATTGAGCTGAGCCACATAGGGAGGCTTAAACCAGTCTAAGTGGCGCACCTCAACGGCCAAGGAAAAATCTGAATGCGGCCACTGAGCCAGAAAGCTGGCTAGATCGGCTAGGGCAGCAGGGCTATAGCTAGGCGGTAGCTGGGCAAAACAGGGGCCAAGGCGATCGCCTAAAGGCGCTATGCGGTGTAAAAAAGCGATCGCTTCTGCCAGGTGAGGACTCAAAGCCCCTCGATGGGTAATCAGACGCGGCAATTTTAGGCAAAACTTAAAAGTTTCTGGCGTCTCCACCGCCCACCGATGCACCATCGCTGCACTCGGCACCGAATAAAAGGTTGTATTGCCTTCAACGGCAGTAAGCCGTTGGCTGTAAAGCTTGAGGAAATCTCTAGCCCGACTGTTCGGTGGAAAAAACTCACCCACCCAATCTTTGTAAGCCCATACGGCACAGCCAAGCAAGAAAGAAGCACCCATCACACCGGAGGAAAATGTAACAATTCAAGAGAAGCCAGCCTATTCTCAGTATGCCGTTTATTCACACTCCTCAGCCGTGGCAGTTGCCAGCACGCACTATCACCCCTGAGTCTGCCTTTGTCAATCGCCGTCGATTTATTAAAACCCTGGTGGGAGCCGGAATTGGCACCACTGCTGCATTGGCGTTAGGGGGATGTCAGCAACCCCTAACCGATGAAGATATTGCACCTGAATTACGCAAAACACTAGGCCAACCGCTAAAAAGGATCACCACTAACCCAGCGTTTGCTGAGGTTGATCGACCCATTACCCAGCAAGTCTACGCCAGTAGCTATAACAACTTTTACGAATTCGGCAGTACCAAGCGCATCTGGCGTAAAGCTCAAGACCTCCCTACTGATGACTGGCAGGTTGAGGTGTCTGGATTGGTCAAAAATCCACGTACCTATGACCTTGACGATCTGAAAAAGCAGTTTCCCTTAGAAGAGCGCGTTTATCGGTTTCGCTGTGTTGAAGCTTGGGCGATGGTGGTGCCCTGGATTGGATTTCCGATGCGTCTAGTCATGGCAGCCGTAGAACCGACTTCAGAAGCTCAGTACGTCCGCTTTACCTCGTTTTACGACGAACAGGTTAGTTCTGGCCCTGCTTGGCCGCCTTCTGCCTATATGCCCTGGCCTTATACAGAGGCGCTAACAGTCGCTGAAATGGCGAACGACCTTGCTTTCTTTGCGGTGGGTGTGTACGGTCGTACGCTACCGAAGCAACATGGGGCACCCATTCGCATGGTTGTACCCTGGAAATATGGCTTTAAAGGAGCCAAGTCAGTTGTCAAAATTGAGTTTGTTAAAGAGCGTCCGGAAACGTTTTGGCATACTCTTAGCCCTAACGAATACGGTTTTGTCTCCAATGTTGATCCCAACGTTCCTCACCCTCGCTGGTCACAAGAGACAGAACGTGTTCTCGGCGAAGGGACTAACCCGTTTAATTGGGAGCGGCAGGAGACGCTGCTTTACAACGGCTATGGTGAGTATGTAGCAGATTTGTATGCGTAGGTTGCCAGAACGGAGGAACGGAGGAACAGCTAGGAAAAATGGGGACGGTGGTTTTGCCAGCAGGGTATGATTTGCGGCCAGCGATCGCGGCTGATATCTGGCCTATTCGCTGGCAAGTGCTGCGATCGCGGCTAGATCCAACCCAGCTTCGCTGGCAGCAGTTTTGGGTGATTGAGTACCAGGGACAGATGGTAGCCTGTGGTCAGTTACGGCAGTTTGAGCAGGCTCAAGAACTGGGCAGCTTAGTGGTGGTTCCAGCCCATCGCAATCAGGGCTTGGGTACTTACCTTACCCAGCATTTGTTTGAACAAGCCAACCAGCCTTTATATTTAGAATGCTTGGGCGATCGCCTTGCTAGTTTCTATCAGCGGCTGGGCTTTAGCATTGCTAGCTGGGACACCATGCCAATAGCGATGCAGCGAAAATTTAAGCGATCGCGTTTAGCAGCGCGTTGGTTGGGGTTACCGCTACAAATTTTAGAATATAGCGGTAGCTTTTAGCCATTGAGGCACTTCAATGGCTAAAAGCTGCTGAGCGCAAAGCTTTCCTTCTGCCCTTAGTGATAGCTATATATTCCATAAAAAAAGCGCTGAATGGCTTCAGCGCAGTGACCTAGATGCAGTTGTTGAAAGGGTCTTTAGCCACCTGCAACCGCAGGCACAATGCTAACTTCATCCCCATCACTTAGAGGCGTTTCCTTGCCGTCGAGAAAACGAATGTCTTCGCTGTTGACATAGAAGTTGACAAAGCGGCGCAGTTCGCCGTTGTCGTCGCAAAGCCGTGCTTTAATACCCGGACAGTTGGCTTCTAAAGCGTTCAGCATTTCGACAATGTTGCCGCCTTCACATTCGAGGGTGGCTTGGTTGTTGGTGAACTTTTGTAGCGGTGTAGGAATCAGAACTTTGACAGACATGATGACTCGAACAGATAAATAAACAATCAAAACCAGACTATGCCGCAATTCTCTGAAAACTAGACTGAAGTTTGCTGCCACTCCAAACGCTCTAAGGTACGAGCCCGTTCTAAGGCTCGCTCAAAGCTATCTAGTTTCGGTTCAATCGTCAGCGGCTCACCAATATAACCTTGAACGGCTTCTTGGGTTTTCAGCCCGTTGCCTGTAATGTAGGCCACTGTCGTTTCGTCGGGGTCAATTTTGCCCGCTTCTACAAGCTTTTTCAAAACGGCAATGGTCGTACCGCCTGCGGTTTCGGTGAAAATGCCTTCGGTTTCAGCTAGCAGCTTGATGCCATCGACAATTTCGGCATCGGTGACCGACTCAATGTTGCCATTGGTTTTACGCGCAATATCGAGCGCATAAATCCCGTCTGCAGGGTTGCCAATTGCGATTGACTTAGCAATGGTGCTGGGCTTAACAGGGCTAACAAAATCCCGACCTGCTTGAAAGGCTTGGGCAATAGGCGAACAACCTTCAGCCTGAGCACCGCTAAAGCGCACTGCTTTGTCGTCTACCAGACCGACTTTAATAAACTCTTGGAAACCCTTGTAGATTTTGGTGTAAAGAGAGCCAGAGGCTAACGGCGCTACGATGTGATCTGGCAATTGCCAGCCAAGCTGTTCTGCAACCTCAAAACCTAGCGTTTTAGAACCTTCAGAATAGTAAGGACGCAGGTTGATATTAACGAAACCCCAACCGTGGGTATTGGCAACTTCAGAACACAGGCGATTGACCTGGTCATAGTTGCCCTGCACTGCCATTACGGTTGGGCCATAAATCAGCGTTCCTAAAACTTTGCCTGCTTCTAAATCAGAAGGAATAAAAACACAGCAGTCTAGCCCCGCGTGAGCTGCGATCGCGGCTGTAGAGTTTGCCAGGTTGCCTGTACTTGCACATGAAACCGTGGAAAAACCCAGTTCTTGAGCTTTGGTCAGTGCTACAGATACGACTCGATCCTTAAAGCTCAACGTCGGCATGTTGACCGCATCGTTCTTGATATAAAGATTTTTGAGGCCAAGGCGACGGGCAAGGCGATTGGTTTTGAGCAAAGGGGTCATGCCTGTGCCAACATCGATGGGGTGATCAGTGGCAATCGGCAAAAATTCTTTATAGCGCCAGATAGACTTAGGCCCAGCCGCAATTTTTTCCCGGCTAACGCGACGACGAATTTCGTCGTAGTCATAAGCAACCTCTAAGGGGCCAAAACAGACATCTTCACAAACATGTTTGGCTCCGAGTTCATAGGTTTCACCGCACTCCCGACACTTGAGGTTGGTGAAGGTGGTTTTAGCCGTGAGCTGCTTTTCAATTGCCTGAGTCATGGTTCTAACTGCGCTAGGTCGAGACAACAACAATCGATTTTTCAACCGACTCGCTGGATAGTAACACAGTCAAAAAAACTCAGTCAAACATACCCGACTTTTTTGGTCGGGTATTGTCAAAGGTGCTTCAGATAAGGCTTGGCAGCCAATGCGATCGCACCAAGTCAAAACTTTGGTTCTATAAAAAAGTTCAGTTTGCTCAAAAATTTGAGGTTTCAGCTATAGCTACAGCTGAGAGCCAGCTTTTCTGTCAGGGGCTTGCAGAAAAACTGCTTACTTTTTGTAGCCAAGTTCATCTGCGATCGCGCTTCTTCGGGACAGGTTACTGACGCGAACCCAGTTCTGAGCCGACGTTCGCCTCGTAGTCATAGCTCGTAGTCATAGAAAGGCTGTCAAGTTTGATCAACGTCATCATCGTTTCTGCCAGTCAGCCGTCTCTATAAAAACTTCGTGCCACAACAAAACCCCACTTTGACCAAAGTGGGGTTTTGTTTAACAGAAACATAAAGCTGAGAAGATTCAAGCTAGTCTAAACCTTGTATAAGGCTTGAGTAACTTTGTCACCCAGCTAGCCAGCTCAAGCTAGCCTACTAGGGAGTTACGTTTTCTAGCGCTTCTTCTACTTTTTGCTCAACGGACTCAGCCGAGCGTGAGTTTTCAGGCCGATACATTTTCTCGGCATCTGCAGCCCCTTGAATTTCATTAGCCCCTTCAGCGGCTTCAGACTGGACTTCAGCACCAGAGCGAGGCTCGCGCTTGAGCACTTCTTCGGAACGATCTCGGACGTTGGGCAGCGCGTCAGTCCCCTCGTGAGGCGAACTTTGGCGACTACCTAAGGCAGCAGCAGGCAGCGCTTGAGAAAATAGCAGCACAGCCCCAATCGCAATACTTAAGAAGAAACGTACAACTTTAACCTTAGAAAAATTAAAACCTAGCAATTTCATACAAAGTTCCTCCAGAACTATGTTTTCAACAATAAAGGGACACCACACATCCACCTGCTGTGAGCTTAAGTGGTTGCCTGTTTAGACTATTTGTTTATGTGACCCGTAGTCTTTAAATTTAATGAATCCGCTTCAAGCCCACAGACGTTCGAGCATATCCAAGCCATGCCAGCGCTTGATAGTGACCTAATCCAGGTTTTCCTATCGCTTAACTGACGCTCAAACACCTAGCTGCACAAAGCTGTAGCTCAAATTAAACGGTCATCGTTAAAGACCTTACTCTTTATAGTTGAGCGATCGCCGTTGTCACATCTCCCAGAAGAACGAATCGGCTAGAAGAAAACCTTAGGGAAGCTCAATCTTCTGGCAGAGGCGGTTAGAATACAAAGTTCTGTAGCAAGCGCAACTTTTTAAGCTAGGATTGTAAACAATCATCTAAACTCCGACCGGAAAACCGGGGTTTATGGCAAGATAGCTTAGTAAATTGGCTGAGCTTGTTCTTTAGTCTTCTCCTTGCAAATCATTTAGGTAACAGCGATATGACGCTTCAACTTGGCGATACAGTCCCTAACTTTACCCAACAGACCTCTGAGGGTGAAATCGACTTTTATGACTGGGCCGGTGATAGCTGGGTTGTTTTGTTTTCTCACCCAGCCGACTACACGCCTGTCTGCACCACCGAGCTAGGCGAAGTCGCTAAGCTCAAGTCTGATTTTGAAAAGCGCAATGCTAAGGTTATTGCCCTCAGCGTTGATGATGCGGATTCTCACAAAGGTTGGATCAGCGACATCAATGAAACGCAGAAAACCAACGTCAACTATCCCATCATTGCGGACGCTGACCAAAAGGTTTCTAACCTTTACGGCATGATTCACCCCAACGCCAACGCTAAGGTGACTGTGCGTACGGTATTTGTCATCGATCCCAACCGGAAACTGCGTCTCACCATCACCTATCCCCCCAGCACCGGACGGAATTTTCAAGAAATTCTGCGAGTGATCGATTCACTACAGCTAACAGACAATTACAGCGTGGCCACGCCCGTTAACTGGCAAGAAGGCGAGGACGTTGTGGTTTCTCCCGCCATTCCTACCGAGGAAGCTAAGCAGAAGTTTCCCAAAGGGGTTACTGAGATCAAGCCTTACTTGCGCATGACGCCTCAGCCTAACAAGTAAGTTCTGATTCGTCTGGGATATTTAAGAGTACACATCAGTGTGCTCTTTTTTTTACCGTGTGGCTGGGACACTTCACTCTGTGTCCCAGCAAACATTATTTTGGGGAATTCTGTAGCTAGAACTGTAGTGAAACCAGATCAGCGTGAATTCCATCAGGTTATTTATGAAAAAACGGACACAGTGCCCCCATTGCGAAAGCGCTCAGTTACTACGAATTGGCGTTCGGGGCATTAAAAAATGCGCCAATTGCGGCTCATTCGTAGATGTCCGTCGTCGCGGTTGGCTATCTAACCTGCTTTCTGCTAAAGCCAGTTAGTCTTCTAGATATCCCAGTTCTTGTAGTCGTCGCTGTACTTCCGGATCGTCAAAACCGGGTGCCCGCGCTGCCACTGCGGCTAAGGCTGCTGCCGTTGAGCGATCGCCGACAAAGGCTTGTAAGCATTCCTGTAGCACTTCTACATTTTCTGGCAAAATATCGCTGAGGTTAAGGTCTTCGCGGGGGTCTTCGATCACATCGTACAGTTCCACGCGATCGCGTCCGGTTTCGATTAGCTTGTGGCGACCCATCCAAACCGCTCGCCGGGGCTGATCACAAGCGCGATCGCGCACTAAATCGGGTTGGCGCTTTTGCATTAGGTTCACCACATTTTGGGGGGGTATAGCTTCTGAAAATACATGGTCAGGCGTCGGGCGATCGCTGGCCTGCACCAAACTTAAAGCAGCTTCTGCAGGCGTTGCCAACCCGGCTGCGGCCAGTGCCGTATGAAACAATCGGCGCGTAGAGACAACCTGCTCAATCCGCACACCTTGCGGCAGTTGGTTGTTTGGGTCACGAATAATGAGCGGCACCTGAACCAGTTCGTTGTAAATAGACAAACTGTGACCCATCAACTGCTTTTCGCCTAGATGTTCCCCATGATCTGCGCAAATAATCACCAGGGTTTGATCAAGGCGTCCTGACTGCTGGAGTTGCTGAAAAAATTTGCCCAACTGCATATCTTGGTGAGCTACTTCAGCGTCATACATGCCATCTAGAGTTTTCTTTTGCTGCTCATCTAAGGCTCCTGTCAAAGGAGCTAACCAGCCATAGACATCGCTGTTAAAACGCTGCAAAAAATTACGGGCATCGCGATCTTGCAGCACATGGGGTGCAAACTGCTCAATGTACTGTCGGGGTGGATGGTAGGGCATGTGGGTGCCCATCAAATTCACAAAGGTAAAAATCGGCTGATGGGGCTGAACGCCTTTACGTTCAATCAGCAGCCGCGCCGTATCTTCAAGCGACTTGGCTGTATTCCCCTTAAAACTCAGTGCCGTTTGCCACAGCGGCACCATGAGCGGCGTAAATGATAGCGCCAGCAGCGTATCAGATCGGGCAAAGGCATCTTGTACGCGGTTGAGTAGCTTAGCCAAAACGCCTTTAAAGAACTGGCGATAACGCCCAATCAACCCCGGTGATTTACCAGCCTGATTGGGTCGCGAAGTGAGCAAACCGCTGTAGTTCAAAAAGCTGTCAAATCCTCGCCGCAAGCCATTATTAATCACCCCGACTAAAGGATTGTTGCAAAAGCCAGCCGTGTAATACCCACCTTGCCGCAGACGCTCAGCCAGTGTTTCAACCTGGTCTGACATGACTGAATAAGACTGAAACATTTGATGCTCAGACGGATACAGCCCGGTAAACATAGACGCATGGGAAGGTACCGTCCACTGAGCAGCCGCGATCGCGTTGTTAAAGAGGGTCGCCTCAGCCGCTAGTGCATCTAAATGAGGTGAGGTGGGCTGATCATAGCCATAGCACGACAAGCGATCGGCTCGCTGAGTATCGAGAACCAAAAATAGGATGTCAGGATGCTGAGTAGACATAGTAGGAATAGGCAGGGTCAAAGACCTGGGCAGCTAATTGGCTAACTTAGAGAATTGAGGTAAATGAGGCTAATCTGCATTTACCCTAGCGTATGGATGGGTGAGCTGTAGCGCCTCTCAAGACAGGAATTTAGGTTGGACAAGATGGCTAAGCCCTGGGCGGGCTACCTCACAAAGTATTAGCGAGAAGCGAGGGAGGCTAGGATGTCAGCCGCAGGCGATACTGTAACCCAACGCAGCCGCCCAACTAAGAGGGCAGCTAAGATCGAGAATGGTTCTCAATTAGAAATTAAACACAGATCTAATTGGCGCTTAGAATTTGCTCATCGGTTGAAAAGTCAATTTCTGCTTGATGACGCTGAGTCGCGAGATAATCGTGCTGAAAAGCGTCCTTTAAACCGCTAATTAGGTCGAATGCAGGTCGCCAGTCAAGATCAGCTTTAGCTTTTGCAATCGAGGTGAAGAAGTGCTGCACCCGCATGGGAAAGGCTTTGCGTTTGCCAAAGTCAAACTGCTTAGGATTGTAGTGAACAATTTGTAAGCGATCAGGTGATTTGCCTGCCGCCTCGGCGCAGGCTCGGGCCAAGCCATCAAACGTGACGGCTTTTTCACCGGAGATATTGTAGATCTGCCCGATCGCTTTTGGATTGCCCAGAATAGCCGCCATTGCCTGAGCTAAATCATGCACATGGCCGAGTTGGGTAAGGGCCATGCCTTGCCCTGGAATCAGAATGGGGCGATCGCGAACAATTCGATCAAAGAACCAGGCTTCTAAGTCGTTGTAGTTTTGGGGGCCATAAATATAAACAGGGCGCACCGCAGTAAAAGGAATGCCTTGAGCTTGGAGATAGTCTTCAGTTGCAAACTTACCTTTGTGACGACTGTTGGGATCTACAGCGTCGCCTTCCATGTGGGGCATTTGGTCAGATTTTTGGTACACTCCAGCGGAGCTAACATAGACAAAATGCTGTAGCTTGTCTTGAAAAATTTCGACTAGCGGTTGGGTATCGCTAAGTTCACGGCCATTGTTGTCAAAAATGGCGTCAAAGGATTCTCCTGCTAGTTTCTGCTTGAGCTGGGCTACTTCTTTGCGATCGCCGTGAATTTGACTTACACCTGCCATTGGGGCGGGTTTGTTGCCCCGGTTAAACAGCACTACCTCATGGCCTTGCTTTACTAAAATCTGCGTCAGGTAAACCCCAATAAAGCGGGTTCCCCCCATTACTAAAATCCGCATGACATTCTCCCAAACGGCCATCACTCTTTAATCTTAAGCTGCAGTGGGCGGATCATCGTGCACCAAAGTGCTACCGTGACTGAAGCACACCTTTCAACCGCGATCGCATGACTGCTTTTCAACCGCTCTCTTCGGCTGTTCCCCTGGATGAAATTCGCTACAACGATCAGGGCTTAGTGCCTGCGATTGTGCAAGACTATTTAGACGGTGCGGTACTGATGCTGGCCTGGATGAACCGGGAGTCGCTACAAAAAACGCTGGAAACGGGAGAGACCTGGTTTTGGAGCCGATCGCGGCAGGAATTTTGGCACAAAGGCGCAACGTCTGGGCATCTGCAAAAAGTTCAGTCTATCCGCTATGACTGCGATAGCGACGCGCTGCTGGTTACGGTGGAGCAAAGGGGGGATGTGGCTTGTCATACTGGAGAGCGCAGCTGCTTTCACCAAACGAACGGTGAGATTCACCCCCCCCCTGCAGATACGCTATCTCAGGTGTTTGCAGTCATTAGCGATCGCCGTGACCATCCTAAGGAAGGGTCTTATACCAATAAACTATTTGAGGGGGGTGACAACAAAATTCTGAAGAAAATTGGCGAAGAAGCGGCGGAAGTGGTGATGGCTTGCAAAGACGACGATCCAACTGCGATCGCGGCGGAAGTAGCAGATTTGCTTTACCACACTTTAGTAGCCCTCTCACACCACAATGTTGACCTGAAGGCGGTTTATCGTAAGCTGCAAGAACGACGGCGTTAAAAATCTCCGGGCGGCTTTATCACGCTGGGCTTCGGCTTTGCTCAGTATCAAGTCTGGTTGCTTAACAGTGCGGCAGCGTGGACTGTTGCTTCGGGCAGTTAGTAGGATGGATATAGCTCAGGGCAGACGTTAGAGGGCAGCAGGCAGTAGGAAAACTTTTCTATCAAAGGCTTTCAGAAAATTTTTTATGCGGCCTTAGCGGTAACTTTGCTTCATTACTCCAATAGACGCTAGCACAAAAAATGAGCTTAATAGAGCCAAAAACCCGTTAAAACGGCTGAAGCACAGTTGTCAGAAAGTGATTTAATCAACTAACTTTTCTAGCATGGATAGGCAATTCGATAAAAAAGCTAGTCCCCCTAGTGGGCGTAGAGTCACACCACAGTTTGCCTTGATGCTTTTCAACTACGATTTGATAGCATACGGATAAGCCCAAACCTGTACCCTGCCCGACAGGTTTAGTGGTGAAAAAAGGATCAAATAGCTTAGAACGAATTTCTTCAGGAATCCCAACGCCATTATCAGAGATAGCAATCGTGACAGTATCTTTTTGCGTTTGAGTAGCTTTAATCCAAATCGTATTTGGCTTAGCCATAAGCTCTTGAAAGGTTCGTTCTTGATTAGCTTCTTCTAAAGCATCAATTGCATTACTGAGAATATTCATAAACACTTGGTTGAGGAATCCGGCATAGCATTCAACCAACGGTAGCTGACCATATTCCTTGAAAACTTCAATTTCAGGGCGATCGGCTGTCGCTTTTAGCCGATGCTGCAAAATTACCAAGGTACTATCAATGCCTTCGCGGATATCAACTACTTTTAATTCAGCTTCATCTAGTCGAGAGAAATTACGTAGCGATAACACAATCGCTTGAATACGCTCAGTCCCAATTTGCATAGACTGAACTGTTTTTAGTAAGTCTTCAGCTAAAAAGTCTATTTCGAGTTCGTCTAGTTCTTTTTGTAACGCTTGTGGAGGGTGAGGGTACTGCTGTTGATAAGAGCGGATTATTTTTAATAAGCTTTTAGAATACTTAGAAATGTGAATTAAGTTGCCATAAATAAAGCCAACGGGATTATTAATTTCATGGGCAATACCTGCTACCATCTGGCCCAGAGCAGACATTTTTTCACTCTGTAGCATTTGCAGTTGAGTTTGCCTGAGTGTTCGCAGCGTTTGTTCTAAAACGGCGTTTTTTTCGTGCAGTTCTTCGGTTCTCTGATGAACGCGAGTTTCTAAGGTTTCATTGGTTCTGGCCAGCTCAGCAAAAGCTAGCCGTAATTTGTCTTCTGCTTGGGCGCGTTCTGTCATAGTGGCTGTAACCACCAAAACAGTCAGCGTCACCACCCCAATGAAAGACTGTAGTTGCGTCAAAGACTGGTTTAAATCTGCGCTGGCAAAGCCGCCTTTACCGTTGACGGTTGCAATCACTGCGATCGCGGCCACGATAAAGCTCAGCAGCGTTGCCCCCGGTTGCCCCAAACGAAAGGCAGACCACAGCAATATTGGAATTAACACATATTCCAATCGGTGTCCGGCGGTAAAAGCTACCCTGCCTGCGAAAATGACCAACCCCACCAAGAGCAGTGACTCAACCACAGGCCAAAATTGCCAGCGCCCTAAGCGAGACCAGTTGCTATTTTCAGGAAGCTGGGCAAACGGCTCTAAAACGGAAGGCCAGGGTAGCCATTTTTGAGGTCGATTGCGATTTGTCCGAATGAGCTGTCCCCAGCTCAACATCACGGGGGTAACGATAAAAATGCCTGAGACATTGGAAATCCACCAGGTTACCCAAACCATTCCATAAGCTGACCAGCCAACCTTGCCACTCAGCGCTAAGCAAGTGACTCCCACGGTGGCATTCACGGTTGGCCCCACCATACCAGCCAAGATCAAAAACTTAAATACATCAACGACTTGTTCTAGCGGATAGCGAAGTTTAGTAGATTTTCGTAATAAGTAGGCACTGAGCAGCGTCCCCAGCGTGGTGCCAACTGCAATACCTAACACAGGCAAGGTAGAAATTATTAGAGACAGAAAACTCGTTGGATCTCTGAAAGCCCAGAAGTTGGCAAGGAAAGAACCCAGCAGAACTCCGTAACTAATCCAGTTGCCAAACAATAAAACAGCCCCAACCGCAATGCCATCCGGCGGCCAAACCGGAGTCACATCTTGAGGTGTAGAGGCAAGATATCGAGAGACTTCTGCCATCACGTAGTAAGCGATCGCCAAAACTGCGATCGCCCCAACCTGCCTCAGCCTACGGGGAACTACAGAGAACTTTTGTGAGAGCATTTGATTCGTGTTATACCGGACTGCCACTGCCCGCTTTAGCATGCCCTCCCCTCTTTATGCCATAAACTCAGACACTTGAGGTCTAAAAGATGAGATTTTTAAGGAGGCATAAGTACTCATCAAAAGCTTTATTTTTCCATCTTAAGAGCCAAATTATAGAGGGAAAAGCTCTCATATTTCTATATATCTAATTACAAATTCTCTTTCGTCGGCCATTACTTAAAGTTTCTAATCACTTGAGATGGCCAGACTGGCTAGCCTATAACGTCTTGGCTTTGCCGTAACGGAATTTGAATGATAAACTCTGTCCCATGACCAAAAGTAGAAAAACAATCTAATTTACCGTGGTGTTTCTCTACTACAATTTGGTGGCTGATAGACATACCCAGACCAGATCCTTTACCAATTGGTTTGGTGGTGAAAAATGGATCAAAAATCTGTTGTTGTTGCTGCTCAGAAATGCCTACACCATTGTCAGCTATCGAAATTTTCACCCCTTGAGAAACTAGCAAAGCAGTTTGAATTTTAATACAAGGTGGCTTAGCTAGATTTTCTGACTTAGCGGCCTGTGCAACGCTTTCTTCAATCGCATCTATAGCATTGACTAAAATATTCATAAAAACCTGATTGAGGGCACTCGGATAACATTCAATGTTGGGTAGGTTATCATAGTCTTTTTCTACCTCAATTTTAGGCCGCTCTGATCTAGCCTTAAGACGATTTTGTAACAGCATTAAGGTACTATCAATACCCTCATGAATATTAACGTCTTTTAACTCGGCTTCGTCCATGCGCGAAAAGCTTCGTAAAGACAACACCATTTGTCGAATACGATTGCTACCTTCTCGCATAGAAGTCAGTAACCTGGGCAAATCTGCTTGAATAAAATCTAGATCGATTTCTGCTGCTAGTATTTCAGCTTCTTCTAGAGGAGTCGGGTAATGGTTTTGATAAAACCTGGTAATTTCTAGCAAGCTTTCTGCATATTCTTGAACATGAAACAAGTTGCCATAAATAAAGTTGACTGGATTGTTAATTTCATGCGCAATACCGGCAACTAATTGCCCTAAGCTCGACATCTTTTCTCGCTGCACCAGTTGGGAGTGTGCTTGCTTCAGCTCTACCATTGCCGTTTCTAGTAGCTGATTTTTGTTTTCTAGCTCTATTTTGGAGCTAAAAATTTGGCTAAAACGGGCAAGCAAATCAAAACTTTGATAAAAGCTCAGAAATCGCAGGGCAATCACAACTGTGGCAAAATCAGCAAGGGTTTGTAAAAAAAACGACCCTGGTAATCCTAACGCTCCAACTGCATGCAAACCGTGGCCAAAGGCACAACTAAAAAAAATCAGAGCTACTGTTACAACCAGCGAATCAACGTTGTTTGAGCGATTTCGCCAAATACCGTAGGCAATTCCACTGCCGATGGCAAAATAGCAACAAGAAATGATTAAGTTTTCTCCCACTAACAACCAACTGAGTTGGTTGACTTCAAATACTTGATGCATGTGCCACCGCTTAAAAAGTTGACGTTTAAGAATGCTCCTCTAATCTTTAGCAAGTCTAAAAATGGTATCAATGATAGCCAAAATTAATTTAATGATGCCTTATCATTGGATTAAAGCTAAATCATGCTAAACCACACAAATATAACTTTTAAGTCTGATTCAATTTTGCTTTAGCTAATGGGTCATTCTGAGCTAAGTTTTGGAGCAAATACTGCTACTTTAATAGACAAACTCTTTAACCCACAAGCTAGATTTTGTCTGAAATATTTAGGCTTTAAAGCGTATTTTTAGGTTTTCCAGTTGCCAGCAGCGCTGAATCTCTCAGGAAGTGAGCAGCTTTTGGCAGTTTAAGCTTGCCGCGTCTGGTTGTGGAGCGGAGCCAATTTAGAAAGTATTGCCTTGTTTTATGGCTCTATATCAGCTAAAGGTGATGCGCTAATGAGTCGCGAAGGCTGACTTCTGAAGCAAACGGGGCACAGTTCGCCAAACTTGCTGTAATAGATGAAGCTGACGGCT
The DNA here is from genome assembly GCF_052168255.1 of Almyronema sp. NCBI lineage: Bacteria > Bacillati > Cyanobacteriota > Cyanophyceae > Nodosilineales > Nodosilineaceae > Almyronema > Almyronema sp. Next base: position 47,991 of record NZ_JBQLZL010000060.1, read on the forward strand.
GTTGGTTCGCAATTGATCAATTTCTGTTTGTAGCTGGCGGCTGATTTGTATCCAATCAAAATCGGCGATCGCACGGGCTTTTCCTTGCTGCCCTAAGCGACAACGGAGCGTATCATCACCGAGTAGCCGACTAATCGCCATCGCAATGGCTTGAGGATCAAACGGATCAACGAGAAGGCCCGTTTCTCCTTCGACTACCGCATCCGGTACACCGCCACTGCGTCCCGCCACTACAGCTAAGCCACAGGTATTGGCTTCGAGATAGACAATGCCAAATCCTTCTACCTCGTGGCTACCGACAGGCTGACGGCTAACCATGACAAAGATATCGGCTAAAGCGTAGTAGGTGGGCAAATCTTCGTTTGTGACCTCACCTACAAATCTGACCGATTTCGACAAATCCAAGCTTTGCACTAGCGCTTCTAAGGGGGCACGCGCTGGGCCATCTCCCACTATCAAATAAACCGTGTCTGGATGTTGCTTCAGGATGTCAGGGAGCGCTTTGATCACCTGATCATGGCCTTTACGCTCAATTAGCCGTCCCACTGTTATCAAAATTGAACCCTTGCTGAGGCCATGTTGCTGGCGTAGGGCTTGTAGATGGCTCGGATTAGGAGCGGCCTGCCATTGGTTAGGGTCAATGCCGGGATGAATCACGACTCGCTGGGAGGGAGCGATCCCTAGCTGAGCGACCAAATCACTGGTATAGTGACTATTTGAGATAACTAAGTCAGCTTCAGCCAAAACCAGATTCATCAGCCGAGCGCTTTTGGCATCAGCCTGATATTCTAAGACTTCTTTGCCGTGGGTATAAACCACATAAGGAATGCCCAGGGTCTGCTTCAGCCACCAGCCAGTCAAACCATCCGGTAAAACCAAACCGCAGTGAACTAAATCTATCTGGTGCTGTCGCACCAAAGGTAGCAACGTCCGAAACCAGCGCCAACGTCCGGGTCGTCCCCAGCAGGGCCACAACTGGCTGAGTTTGTCTACCCGATAGACAGGCAGCGGGTAATGAGCATCGTGCTGCAGCCAGTCACCTAAGTGGTCGGGGGTGAGCACAATGGTTTTTTCTTGCGGCAGGTTGGTAAACAGATAATGATAATAGTTTTCGCGACCTCCTACACGCGGTAAGAAGGTATTAGTTAGCAGTAAAGAGGTCATAACAAAAACCTGAGGCTAGCTGTCTGCGTTGAATGTTAAGAGCAGACCATCTTGTCTCAAGATGCCCAAAGACAGCTAACCCTCACAGTTTGATTATTGGCGGGCGATCGCACTTTTTCCATTGCTATAGCCGCTGATTTGGGCTTGAGTAACGTACCCAGCCCAAAGCGGTATTACGGCGTCACCAGGTAAGGGGATGAAACGCTTTCTAATTCGCCTGAATAAACCAAAGCCTGGTTCAAAATTGCCGCAACTTCAGCCCGTGAAGCGTCTTGATTGGGTTCTAATACGGCGGTATTGGGATGGTTGACAATTAGCCCTGCCTCTAATGCCGCAGCCATTTGCCCAACAGCCCAATTGGGAATAGCATCTGCATCACTAAAGGTAGAAGCTAAAATCGCTTCGGCATCATCAGGAGCTTCTAGCCCAAGACCGCTGGCGATCGCGGCTAAAACCTGAACCCGTGGAACCGATTGCTCTGGCTGAAACGTATTTTCAGGGTAGCCCTTCATAAAGCCAGACTCAACGGCCTGATTGATCGTTTGAGCTGCCCAGTAATCGGCTGGGATATCACTAAAAGCGATCGCCTCTTGACGAGACGAAGCAGCAAAGGCATTGGTAATTTGAGTGGCGAGTTCAGCGCGGGTAACGGGCTGTTCAGGCCGAAAAGTACCATTGGTAAATCCAGAAATGATCTGGCGAGAGCTAAGGCGATCAATAAAAGCTGCCGCCCAGTACCCTTCCGGGACATCGCTAAACTCAAGCGGTTCTGAAACTTCCCGTTCAACACCATTGCGCTGTGCGGGCAAGGGCGGTGGGGTTCTATCGGTGGCAGCCGTATTGGCATCAAAGGTATCGGTCGGTTGGGCGATGATTGTTGTTTGGTTTTCTATTTCTGCTTCTGCTTCATCGTCAATCACATTGCTTTGTCGCCCTAAATTACCTAACTGAGCTGGAAAAAGTCCAAAAGGGCGATCGCCTGTTGCTGGCCCTATTGCGGTAGGATCGTCCATGTCTCGATTGTTCAAGGCATCGTTGGCTGCTTCCCGCTCTCGTAAGGCTGAATCAGCTTCAGAGGGGGTTGCATCAGAAGGTTGAGTTTGAAAGCCTTCTACCAAGCTAAATTGCGTACCCCGACGAGACAAGCCAAAGAGTAAGATGAGTCCAACTGTCAGCAGGGAAATGACGACGGCTAACAGTTCGTCAAAGTCTAGCGGAGAGCGATTAGAGGGAGGTTCTTGGGGAGAATGTGACACGGCTGATTTGCTATGAGCGCAACAGTTTTTGTGTCCTCATCTTACCTAAACTGCGCATAGACGCTATCTTTCTCTGTTCAAGAATCTATCTAGCGTATGAGTCGAAGCCAATGGTTTGCTGCTGTCACTGTGACTGCTTGCAGTGCGGTAGCGCTAAATGTATTGTTTCGGGGTCAACAGCCACACCTTGTTGCTGCAGCAGAGCGTCTAGCGGCTGAAATATCGCCTTTAGAAAACACTTTTCGCCGACATTTGAGCCGTACGCCTCTATTAGTCAGCCGTCCTGTTTACTTACTGGCTCATGCAACTGCTGAAAAATTTGACTCCCTGGCAGAACCCCTGAGCCAGTCTGAGATAACCCTGGCTGGGGTAGGGCCACTAAAAATAGGTATGGCTTTGTCAGAAGTGGCTGAGTTTACGGCAGCACCGCTTATTCCAACTGTAGAATCGAACTCTAGTTGTCAATATTTTCGGCTGCAACAGGCGAACGTAGACTTGGGGCTGATGGTGGTAGAAGATGCCATCATTCGAATTGATGTTTGGGCAGGTGCCCAACTAAAGACCCCAAGTGGTGCCCATTTAGGAGCAACCGCAGCGGACATCCAAGAAATTTATCCCAGCCAAATTGAAGTGAGCGATCGCCCCTTAGGTGGCCAGTATCTGACCCTGGTGCCTCAGACAGAAAGTGAACGATTATTTCGTTTGGTCTTCGAGACAGACGCAAGTGGCAAAGTTGTACAGGTGAGGACAGGGCAGTTTCCGGCGGTGACCTGGCCCGGAAGTTGTAGCTAGCGTTAACCGCTTGTTCACGATAGTCTGCTATCGTTCCTGATCAGTTTGTTTGCTGCTTTTAGAGGAAAGCTCATGCCGAATCGTCTTGCTCAGTCTAAAAGCCTCTATCTGCGTAAACACGCTGAAAATCCGGTTGACTGGTGGCCTTGGTGTGATCAGGCACTGGCTAAAGCGGCTACAGAAAATAAACCCATCTTTTTATCGATCGGCTACTCTAGCTGCCACTGGTGTACGGTCATGGAAGGCGAGGCTTTTTCTAACCAGGCGATCGCTGACTATCTCAACACTTACTTTGTGCCCATTAAAGTTGACCGAGAAGAGCGGCCCGATCTTGACAGTCTCTATATGCAAGCGCTACAGCTAATGACTGGACAAGGCGGCTGGCCGTTAAATGTGTTTCTTTCTGCCAGCGATCGCGTTCCTTTCTATGGCGGCACCTACTTTCCAGTTGAGCCAAGATATGGCAGACCGGGTTTTTTGCAAGTATTACAAGCGCTGCACCAGTTCTATACAACCCGCCACGCTGACGTCGAAACTGTCAAATCAGAAATTCTCAATAGCTTGCAGGGTTCGGCTGGGCAGTTGCCTACGGCAACCCTGTCAGTAGAAGCGTTACAAACCGGACTGATGGCCAATGTACGCTTGCTAATGCCCACACCGGGTAACAGCTTTCCTATGATTCCGCAGGCTTTGGCAGCCTTGCACGCCATCCGGTTTGAAACTGCTGAGGTCAATCAAGAAGCAGCTCAAGTCTGCCAGCAGCGAGGGCTAGATTTAGCTTTAGGCGGCATTTATGACCATGTGGCAGGGGGCTTCCATCGCTACACGGTTGATGCCACCTGGACGGTACCTCACTTTGAAAAAATGCTCTACGACAATGGCCAAATTGTGGAGTATTTAGCCGAACTCTGGAGCGCTGGCTTTCAAGAGCCTGCTTTTGAACGGGCGATCGCGGGTACAGTGCAGTGGCTTCAGCGTGAAATGATGGCTCCTGAAGGCTATTTTTATGCTGCTCAAGATGCAGATAGCTTTGTATCTTCTACAGCCGTCGAACCCGAAGAAGGCGCTTTTTATGTTTGGTCTTACGCAGATTTGCAAGCTGGCTTGAGTACCGCAGAACTCCAGCAGCTAGTTGCACACTTTACGGTTTCCGAGGAGGGTAACTTTGAGGGGGCTAATGTGTTGCAGCGGCGTCAGCCTGGAAGCTTGAGTGAAACGGTTGAACAGATTTTGGCAAAACTGTTTACTCAGCGCTACGGTACCTCACCTGCTGAACTTGCTACCTTCTCTAGCGCTCAAGACAATCAAAAAGCAAAGTCTACTGCCTGGTTGGGGCGAATTCCCCCCGTGACCGATACCAAAATGATTGTCACCTGGAATAGTTTGATGATTTCAGGGCTAGCCAGAGCCGCAGCGGTATTTCAGCAAGCCACCTATCTAAAACTGGCCGCTCAAGCTGCTCAGTTTATCTTGCAGCATCAGTGGTTGGACGGCAGGCTGCACCGTCTCAACTACGCCGGAGAAGCTGCTTTGCCAGCCCAATCTGAAGATTATGCCTGCCTGATCAAAGCCCTGCTTGACCTCCAGCAGGCTCAGTTAGCCTTTACCGATTGTTTAAGTGAGACTGACTGGTTAGCGGCTGCCATTGATGTGCAAACTGAGTTTGACCAGTGGTTTTGGAGCTTAGAGCTAGGCGGCTATCAAAACACGGCTCAAGACGCTAGCGAAAGTCTGTTGGTACGCGAACGCGCCTATCAAGACAGTGCCACCCCAGCGGCCAATGGGGTAGCGTTGAACAATCTGGTGCGGTTAGCTTTGCTCAGTGAAGATTTAAGCTATTTAGATCGGGCTGAAAAAGGTCTACACGCCTTTAGCGCTGCTATGACCCAAGCGCCCCGGGCTTGCCCCAGTCTATTAAGAGGGCTAGATAGTTACTATCATCCGGTTTTAGTGCGTTCAGAAGCGCAGATCCTGCGATCGCTGCTGAGCGAATTTTGGCCCACTAGCGTTTACAAACTTGAAACTCAGCTACCTCAGGCTAGCGTCGGCCTTGTCTGTCAGGGATTGACCTGTCAGGCTCCGGCAACCAGTCTGGCAGAACTCAAACAGCAACTAACTGCCAGCAGTTTCACTGCCGCCACCGGATGGCAGTCGGCAAGCCGTCCGTTCTAAGGTTGGATAGTTTGTTCTAGGGCGATTTTAAGATCATCCGTCAGTTGAGCAACCGCCTGACGAGCAGATCGAGAGCCCGCTTGGTAGCTAGGCCAGCGATCGCTGACTGACATTGGCTCACCGATGGTCATTTGTACCCAGCGATCGCCCAAGCGAGGTCGTTTGGGCAGTTTGTCTCCGCGAATGCGAGCCAGCACGTCAAACATCAACAAAGTAGTTTCTGCCATCCGTTCAAACGATGGCTTTTCAGCTACATACCGCCCCGTAACGGCAACGACGCTTTCTACCAAACGCATGTGCAACAACCGCAGGCTGGCCTCTTCTGCCATCCAATCTGCTAAGCCACGCTCTAATTTTGACAGGGTTGGCAAATCGTCGATGTCTTCTCGGTAGATATGCGTCCAGCCTACCTCTTCCAAACGACGGCAGCGATCCACCTGATTGCCGCGAGGTCGAATGTTAAAGTAGTCTTCTGCCACTGCAAGGGCGACTTCACGTAATCGGTCTAAGCGATCAGCCAATAGCCCAAGCGACTCAGTAGCAGCCGGCAGCTTTACAGTCGCCCAGCTACGAGGATAAAACCGCTGATAAAACTGTTCTAGCTGAGTTAGCAAATGTTCGCCTAGGTGCAAAAGCCGCTGATAGCAGCGATCGCTAGCTTGAGTGTTACTGAGTGGAGCAGGAGAGCTAAGGCCGCTGTCCCCTTCTAATTGGCTGAGGAGTTGGCTGAGGCGCTGCCAGTTAGCCTGCTCATAACGATAGCGAATGCCAACGGGTACAATCACAACCGTCTCAGGACGGTGCGCTTTTTGCAAATCCTCTACACACCAAAAACCAAGTTGTGCCACCCCCGGCTCTAGCGGCCCCAACTGCTCACTGTGACCATTGGTTGCCCCCTCCGGAGCCACAACCAGCGGAAACTGCCCGTTGACCATGAGCTGACGAGCAGCCCGCAATCCCGTCCAGTCAGGCCGTCGCCCCCGGTGAATCGGAACTCCACCCAGCCGTGACAAGAGCCAACCTAACCAATTCCCCCCCCAAAGGGTCATGCCCCGTTCATAAACAAAATGGACGTGGAGGGGTTGTTGTAAGTAAACGCCCTGCCGTTGCGCTGCTTGCGGCAAGGCGCGAGACAGCAAATAAAGCCCACACAGCGGATCGTCAATTTCTGCATGACGACAAGCCAGTAAGCAGCGAATTTTTCCCGATTGAAACTGCTGAAACAAATTCACTAGCGTTTCAACCTGCTCAACCTCTACCCGTGAAATACCCGCTGGCAGCCAAGAACGCAAGCGCAGCCGCATCACCAAAGGCAAAGCTCCATAAACCAGTCTGAGCACCCACGGATTAAACGCAGGCGGAATGAAGCGAAGCTTGGGCTGAACCTGACGAATAGATTGCGGCAATCTGAATCTCCAAAGTTGAATACAGGATTTGAAAGCTTAATGTTTTGCTGATGGGGGCGTCAGGCCACTTTGATTAAGCCGCTGATTGAGCTGAAAAATGACTTCAAAATCGGCTTCAGGCAGAAAGGCATTATCAGGGGCAGCGGGCAAACCGGGCTTTTCTAAAAAGTCGAAGGCTCGCCGAAACTGCACTGGACTGGCTGGCACCGGACAGTCTAAATGACAGGGAATAACTTGATAAAACGGCCACTGGGCAACGGCATCTGCCCAATTCAAAACGGTTTCGGGCCCTCGATTAAAAATGAGCGCTTGCAAAATGGGCGCAACAAACAACCGTCCTTGACCGCGCAACGTTTCAAAACACTGTGGCCAGCCAGCCCGCCAGCGAAAGGGATACAGGCCGAAATAGGCTTTTTTAGAGCGATCGGGTGCAGTGAAAACATTGCGTAAGCTTTGCCCAATACTGACCACATCTAAAACACTAGGACGAAAATAAAAGGCGAACAAAGCAATGCGATGCCAGCCCTTAATCCGGTTCGTGGGAGTATCGACGATCGCCTCGTTGGCATCATCACGGGCATGAAAGAGCAACGGATAAGGATCAGCTTGTAGAATAGCTGGCGGATCGTGGGGAATAGACATCACCGCATCGGTAATCAAAAGCGTTTGCGATCGCCGATGGAAAAAAGCCGCCTCTGCATAAGGTCCCAAATTCAGATTAATTGGCCCTAAGAGGGCATAGTCAAATTCGTCACTAAAGGGGGCTTGCGTGCTGTCAAGCGGCAGAAAGACAGTGCGTTTCAACGGTAGCCCTAACCAGTTGAGCGGCAAATTGAAGGGAAAGCTCCACTGATTAGGCGTCACAAAAACCTGAGCAAAAGGAAAACGACGAGCAAACGGCCCTACAAATACTTTGTGCTCCACCGCAGAAACCGTGGGCAAAATGATGTATTTAACCTGACCGTGGGCTGCCTCCAGTTCGCGCATCAGCCGGATACACTCTGGCGTTGGAGCAATAGGCGCATAAACCAATAGCCCCCCTGCCGCCAATCTAACCACCGTCATCCGAATGGGCACAACAACATAAAAAATGCCCTGGCATTGATCGAATGTCCAGATCGTTTCTTTAACAACTTCTTGACGTAGCGTTCGCCGCTGGCCGTAAGGATAGAGCGGAACAGCAGGCCAAAAAGGCCAAGACCAATCTGCCGCCAACGCTGACTGGGGCTGTACTGCCGAACCGCCTCTCATGGATTGCCTCAAAACTTTCACCAGAAGCTTATTGTAGGCTACTGGGAAATATCCTCAAACGCTAAAGGCGCTTAAACTTAACGACGACCAGGATAGCGATGGAGCAGACTAAAAAAGAGTTGGGAGTTGAAGCTGCGCGGATCAATCCGATTGCCGGATCGATCTACAGCCCGATGAGTTGTAATTCGACTGTCTGGGATGCTGCTGCGGGCGATGAGCCAAGCAAGAGACTCGTACTGGGCTTGCGTATAACCGCTATGGCTGCGGCCATTTCCCCGGCCATCTGGAGGGGTTTCTAACGAGACATGGTAAGCAAAGTTGTTAACTGAGGCGGGAAACGCCGGATTAGTCAGCACGGCCTCTGGGCCATTTGGGCCATCAAAAACAGAATTACCTGCACCAAAAGCTCGTTTTTCGGGCGGGACAATGTAGATAACGGTACCGTCTCGATCAATTAAGGTATGGTAGCTAACTTGGTCGTCATCCCTGGGGTGAGGCGTTTGAAACAAATTAATAGCGCTGCGGGCAGAGCCAACTGTTTCGTGAATGACCGCAATAAATTCGTTATAAACGGGGCGACCATAGGCATCCGTAGCATAGCGATCGCCATAGTTAGTGGGATCTGCCAAGGCCATTTCTTCTCGTGGCTGATAGTTAGGCGCATTTTGAGCGATTTCAGGAGGCGTTTCAACCTGAAAATCTTGAGGGGCTTCTGGACTGGCTATTGGCGTTAAAGCGGCACTGGCAGAGCGCTCCATCAGAGGCAGCCCAGTGACTTCTTCAATTGGCTGTAGCTGATTAAATGCAGGCGATCGCACAATACCCACTGTAGCGATACAAAAAACCAGAAAGCTTAGACCCCAGACCCACAATTGTCGTCTCATAGCGCCCTAAATTGAGTCGTAGACTATAAAGATTTATAACTTAAATTTTCGCTATCTGCCTGGGGTTCTGTCAGAGATTTTGGGAGTGTCCCTGCTTAAGATCAACACTACTCACCGCTGAAGCAGCTCTGCTAAGAAGACCAGCGATCGAGGGCACGCTTACCGCCCCAGCGGGTCACAATCTCGTCGTCAAAGCTATCTGCCAGTTCAATCACGGTTGTGACTGAGTGCTTTAGCTCATCGCGATCGCAGGTTGAACCCAACAAACTGTGTTCAAAAACAATGTCATTTTCGCTGTCAAGAGCAAATCGGCCAAAATAGATACCGTTATTTTCTCGCAACAGATAGTAGGTTAAGTCTGGAGTGATTTCGATATCAGTCACCACATAGGAGCGTGTGGTCACCAGCGCTTCGTCTTCATGCCAAGCAATAACGCGAGTTGAAGCAACAGCCGACCCTAAGTTAATAATGAAAAGGGGTTCGTCTTCGAACGTAACGACTGAGCCGTCAAATAGTTCATGCATCCAAGGGGTAATACGCTCATAGCAAATTTTCTGAGCGGCTGTTTTGAACTCCATGCGGTTTCGCATCCTTGATGGGCAACTCCAATTGTCTCATTTCTCTTATAGGTATCAATTGTATTGAGGCAAATTCCAGGTAAAGCAAACCAGCAATTGCTAGAGTAGGCTGATTTCAAACAAAAACCTTTTGCTCGCTGACAGCAGCGACTCAATGCAATTTGTCATCATAGTAGAGTTCAAAGTCCTGCCCTTTGCCAGGGATAGTTACGATGTCAGAAACGTTTTCAAATGCTGATTCAGACAATTCTGTTGTCAATCACTCTGCTGAGGCCAAAACGCTAGAAACTGAACTGACGCAGGCCGTCGAGAGCTTTTCTGATTTACAAACTGAGTTGAACTATCAGCAAGCTCAGCAAGCGCTAAGAGACTTGGTTAATCGCTTAGATTTGACCCCCCGTGAACGGACAGGCTTAGAAGAACAAATTAGCAGTCTCAATGGTCTGCTCGATAAACTGGAAAATACCGTCGTTCACATTGCTGTTTTTGGCATGGTGGGGCGAGGGAAGTCGTCGCTGCTCAACGCCCTAGTGGGGCAGCCTGTTTTTGAAACGGGGCCAACTCATGGCGTAACTCGGCAGGTTGAAAGCGTTGCTTGGCAAGTGAGTCAAGAGGCGATCGCCGATGCTGAAAGCCAACCGATTTTGCGAGTCGCGCTGCAGGGCTTGGGTAATTCGCGCGTTGAGCTAATTGACACCCCCGGTATTGATGAGGTTAATGGGGCCGCAAGGGCAGCTTTGGCTCAGCGGGTGGCTCATCAAGCTGATTTAATTTTGTTTCTGGTTGCGGGGGATATTACCCGAGTTGAATTTGAAGCTTTACTTCAACTGCGGCAGGCCAGCAAGCCCATACTGCTGATATTTAACAAAATTGATCAATATCCAGAGGCTGATCGCCAGTTGATCTACAAAAAACTGCGAGACGAGCGATTGCGCGATTTAATTTCACCTGATGAAATTGTTCTGACAGCCGCCGCTCCCTTAATCGCGATCGCCACTCGTACAGCAGAAGGTCGCTTACAGCCACGCCTAGAGCGAGGACAGCCACAAGTAGAGACGCTTAAGCTCAAGATTTTAGAAATTTTGCACCGTGAAGGTAAGGCCCTCGTTGCCCTCAACACACTGCTCTATGCCAACGAGGTTAATGAGCAACTCGTTAGCCGCAAATTGCAGATTCGCGATCGCGTGGCTGATGACACCATCTGGAACGGAGTAATGACCAAGGCGATCGCAGTAGCGCTAAATCCGATTACCGTCGCAGACTTACTGAGCGGTGCTGTGATTGATGTGGCAATGACGTTAACCCTGTCTCGCCTTTACGGTATTGCCATGACCCAGCAAGGCGCATTCAATTTGCTGCAAAAAGTTGCCTTGGGGCTGGGCGGCATTGGCGTTAGCGAACTTCTAGTAACGTTTGGACTGAGTTCACTCAAATCAATTTTAAGCGCTTCTGCCCTGGCAACTGGGGGACTTTCGCTAGCACCCTACCTACCTGTGGCTATTACCCAGGCATCTGTGGCTGGCGTTTCCACCTATAGCATTGGTCAGGTTATCAAAGCGTACCTAGCCAACGGAGGTTCCTGGGGAGCAGATGGGCCTAAGGTTTTAGTCAACAATATTTTAGAGTCTTTAGATGAAAAGTCGATTCTGAACCGCATCAAAGCAGAGCTACGAGCTAAGTTAGAAACTTCTGACTTGCCGTAACCACCTCTGGCAGCAGCTGTCGCTAATGTTAAAAGGCTGAGGGAAAGCTTTTCTGTCGCGTTGCGCGACCGTAAAACGCCTCTACCCCATCCATCGCTTATTCTTCTTCGCCCAAGCGCAGCCGATTCCAAAAGCGAGGCTTGCGCTGAACGGGTATTGGGAGATTGAGCGTGGTGTGAAAGTCTTCTTGAACTTTATGGGTCAGCCGATTAGAAACTTGGCGGACGATTTGATTCAAAACGCGATCGCCTGTAGCTTTTACCATTGAACGGGGCAACGCCTGGATAAATCGAGGAAACTGCAAGTCAACCAACAGTTTGAGTTCCCACTTAACCTGGGTGGTTGCACCCGCTTCCTCTCCTTCGGCTAACTGCATCGCGGCCTGAAAATCGACGCTGTAGCCCTGGGGTTCGTAGCCCGGAATTGGAATGGTTTGAATTCGATAAACACCTCGTTCTTGAGGCAAAAGATGTAAACCAATTTTAGGCTCGACTTCGTAGTCTAAAGCACCGAAACGGCCTACGGTGAGCGCGTAGCCATTGTCCCCCAGTGCATCTGCCTGCATGGGGTGCGCACAGCGCCGAAACCAACCTTGATGCGCATCCAAATATTGAGCCACTGTCTCAGCATCGGCAGACATCAGCATGTGGCCGACATAGTGACCTTGAAACTGCAGGGGGGCTGAACTTTTCAGAACGAGTTCCTCTCCGGCTGCGTCTGTGCGATCAATGAGTCCCGATACCGCATCGAGAATCTGCTCAGAGAATTCAGGTGAATGGCGCTTTGTAGATGGAGACTGCATAGATGCTATAACGGGTTTGCTTATGCTGATAAAATTTGGCAGATGTCCAGGTGAGCTTATTTCTTCTTCAGCCTAAACCATGCATTTTACGCTGATATTTTGGAAATGGGGGAAATGCAGATTTTGGCGATCTGGTCTGCCCTAGGTTTCCCAGTTGGTTCAGCATAGCGTAGGAAATTTTTGAGTCACCATCGTTGATACACGGAGAAATCACTACTCTGTTTCCTCAACTTACCGGGCTTTTAGCTAGCTATGACATAGCCTACGAGGGGCATAGACTTGCTTTAACAAAATTTTGGATTACAAAAATGCAGCCCAGGCTACACTTCCCCCTTCTGATTGAAGTTTTCGGTAGACTCTTCAGGTTTACTAATTAATGAGACGGGCAAATTCAGTAATTTTTCGATTAGGAGGCGAGCAGCGATGAAAGTTTTGGTGGCAGGTGCTACAGGAGAAACAGGCAGACGTATCGTACAAACGTTGAGCGATCGCCAAATTGCTGTCAAAGCACTGGTGCGGGATGCTGATAAGGCTAGGCAAATTTTGCCCACTGGGGTTGAGGTAGCTATTGGGGACGTGCTCAAACCAGAAACGCTGCGTTCGGCTTTGGCAGACTGTACAGCTATTATTTCTGCGACTGGCGCTAGCCCTAGCCTAGATCCTACAGGCCCTTATAAAGTGGACTATGAAGGCACCAAAAATCTGATTGATTCAGGTAAAGCTCAGGGCATTGAACGCTTCGTGATGGTATCTTCTCTGTGTACATCTAAGTTTTTCCATCCACTCAACCTGTTTTGGCTGATTTTGTACTGGAAAAAACAGGCCGAAGAATATCTACAGCAAAGTGGTCTGGCTTACACTATTGTGCGTCCTGGTGGGCTACGCAATGAAAATGATGAGCGGCCTTTAGTGATGGAAGGGGCAGATTCTTTATTTGAAGGCAATATCCCGCGTCAAAAGGTTGCTGAAGTTTGTGTCGAAGCGTTGTTTCAGCCAGAGGCTAGTCACAAAATCGTGGAAATTGTGGCTCAAGAAGATGCAGAGCCGCGATCGCTTGAAAGCCTCTTTACCAGCGTGGCGTAAAGTGACCTGAACCAAGACGGCAGATAGGCAAGCAAGTTTGTTTGAGGCTGCTTGACCTTTGCAATCGCGATTTAAGGTATCGCTATAGCCATAAACGTTGGAACACGGGTGGCTACAGCGATACTTCATCACAAAACACCTGATAAAACCGATGCTTGGCTGGCCCCTCGGTAAGTCCGTAAACCTCGCGCTGACGCCTTAAAACTGGCGACGGGAAAAAACTAGCGTTGCGATCGCTAGTAGCAAAACCGTATACAACAGTGCATACAAAAAATGACTGGCTAGCACTAGCGGTTCAGGAATAAGCTGCATGCCATAGATAGCTTCATTGCGCAGATTGAGCCGCTCTAGGTCAGGCAAAATCAGGTATAAACCATTGGTAATACGCTGAATAGCTGGATTTTCGCTGAGGCGACCTAGCTCGACAATATCTTGACTTAGGTGACCCATCAAGTACACAGCAAAAGCCAGCAACGTTGCCAACAAAGAACTGGTAAAAACTCCAAACAATAGAGCCACCGCTGTCAGCAGCATCATTTCAAAAAACGTAAACAAAATTGCTAGCAGCAAGCTTTCTAGCGGATACTCAATGCCGTTCAGCGCTAGCACGCCAAAAAAAATGGCTGAGAGCAAGCCAATTAACACCGCAATTACAGCCGACAATCCCAAATGCTTGCCGACAATAAATTCTGTGCGACTGACAGGCTTAGAAATCAGCACCAAGACGGTGCGTTTTTCAATCTCTTTGTTAATTAGCCCTGTGCCTACGAAAATAGCAACTACTAGCCCCAGCAAACTAATGCCTGCTAGACCTAAATCTAGGGTGATTTTTCCTTCAGTGCCTGCGGCTATTTCTGGCAGCAAGACTGACGCCGCTAACATAAGTAACGCAAATAGGGCAACCAAATACAGCACGCGATCGCGAATAACTTCTAAAAAAACATTACTCGCAATCACCCAAGTTCTTGCCCAAGTTCTTGTAAGACTCAAAGACTGCCTCCTAAACATGAGACGTTGATTGTTCTCAGCGGATCGCTAACCGCCTGGTTTTTGCCCCCACCCGCTTCGACTAATCCGCTAGCTGAGGCAAAGACGCTCACAGGATGTTTGAAAAGCCAATGGTTGGATTTTAGGCACTCATCGATCTCCCCCAGCCCCCTTAAAAAAGAGCAAATCGGCTCGGAAGTCTCCCTTTTGAAGGGGGATTTAGGGGGATCTAAACCGTTTTGCTACGCAGCAGATATCTCTTCAAACATCCCCTCAGGAATTGATCAATACTAAACTGAATTAACCCAACAGGTACAGCCGTTCACCCTAAGGCGCAGTACTCGACTCTTGTAAGACCAGTTGGCCATCGCGCCCCACCTGATACGCCTCCCCGACATAACCCGTGCGATCGTAAAGAATTTGGTGGATATACCAGTCAAGTTCCTGCTCATCAGTAATGCGATCGGCATAAAACAGTTTCATTTTGGTTTCAATGCCGAGCTGGTCGAGGCGACTATGCAGCACAACATTTCGTCCCTGAAAATATGCCTGACGAGCCACATCGTCTTGCAAGAAGGCGAAAATGACTGAAGCGGGCACTCCTCCCAGGGTAGTTCGCTCGGTCACAAACAGATACCCAAAAATGCTTAATGCGGTCAGCCCCCCTACGCCTAAGGCAAGTAGACTGTTTTTCAAGGTCAGCAAAGGTCGTGTAAAGACATGGTGGCACGCAGGGCAAAAATACTGTTGCCGGCTGAGCGGTGCTTTACCGTGGCGATAAACGGGTCGATGACCACACTTAGAACACTGCATGGTTAGCGATAAGCCGTTAAGCTTCAATATAAAAGGAGGAGAATATGGCTATGTTAGCGATCGCGCCTGCTTCTGCACTATGTATTTGAAGATAATTGACTAGATTTCCACGAAAAAACTCGGAAATTTGCAGAAACTTTAATCTCGAAAATTACCGTAATAACCCTGAGAAGTTTAAGAAGCGAGTACTGTCATCCGCTCCAAGTTTCACAAACGCTAATTTATTTTTAGGATTAGACCTTGCAGTTTAGGGATTTAGATAAAACTTATCAACTCTATGGCACGACAACGCTCAAAGTCTGACCTGCCGACCAAAATATGTCCGGTCTGTCAACGCCCTTTTACCTGGCGCAAAAAATGGGCTGACTGCTGGGACGACGTAAAGTATTGCTCAGAGCGTTGTCGCCGTCGGCGATCTCTGAAGGAATCTTGACAAAGGCTAGTCCCACTCAAAAGGACGATTGCGATCGCCCACGATGGCATAAAACCGTTCTAGCTTGGCTTCATCCAATTCTTGCTTCCAGCGTTGGTCTAACTTAATAGTGAGATCCATCTTGGCGTAGTAATCACCATGAACTTCCTGAGTATTGCTGGGGACTGGCTGGTTACGGTAGCGAGCCATTAAGGCGCGAGCACTCCGACTCCCTGCAATATAATGATGCTCATGCTTCCAATACTCCAACATATCGGATTCAAAAGGCACTGCCAAAAAGGCGCAAACCTTACGCATGATGTTGATGGGGTCTGTAGCTAGCGCTTCATACTGCACCTGCAAACGGCGATGGGTGGGTAAGGTTTCGTACAACTGTTCACACTGATTTAGGTTTGTTAGCCAGCGTTGACTAACCGCTTCAACCGTCATCTGAGGATAAGCCCGCAGGTAAGAGTTCAAAACAGCTCGGCCATCGCGTACGGCATGAATTACATAGGCTTGTAGCGGCCCCCGGCGAAATTCACGGGCATCTAGCCGCCGCGCTACCCAGTCGGGGTACTTGCTAGAGTCAACCAACAAAGTCTTTTGAATCCTATCTGCCAAAAGCGTATAAGGATTGAAGACCGCATCTTGCCCAAGGCGCTCTCTAACCCAGCGCTCTAACTTAAGCGGAACCTGACGATGCAAACGGCGACCGCTCAAGCCCAAAGCTAGCTGCTGAGCATCTACGTGACTAAAGTGATCCGGCCAGAATGTTCCTGTGGGGCAAAAAGCGGCTAAGTCGGGCGTACGTCGATAGATTTCTGGTAGCTTGCTAATTTCTCCCAAAGAAAATCCTTGAGAATGGCTTCCCAACATCAGATCTAACATGGTCGAACCCGAACGACCAATGCCTAAAATAAAAACGACCTTACCTATCGGAGCCATGGCTTTTGCTTAACTTCCCTAGATTAAAAAGACTATGTTGTTTATTTAGAAAATCTCAGCTTTTTCAAAATTCGCTGGGGTAGACTAGGCGGTTTTGGTTTGTAGTAAACAGGCCGACCTGAAAAATCAGGACGCTGATCGGGATTTTTCAAGTAGCGATAGTGCAAGAAAATATCGCGGTAAGGAAAATCAATATTTTCTCCTTCACATAAACGCTTAAAGAACTTAGAGCTGACGCCAATATAGTGTAAATAGGTAAGGCGGGCGCTGTGGTCGTAAAGAATATAGTCTTGGTTAACAAAGTGAGCTGACGTAACCGAGTTTCCTGTTGCTTTGGCAGCAGGCCAATTTAAGGCTAAGTTGTAGACTTTACGCCCAGTTTTCATAACCATGTAATTTAATACAGATTGATTAGGCGCTCCTAAATACAAAACTTCTGAATCACCTTTAGCCAATTCTGTAACTAACCAGGCAAGTTCATCTCGTGAGAAAACACCTTTTTTAGAGGCATAACAGCCAGAACAAAAAATTTCTTTTTCGATGCGCTCTTGAGGGAATAAAGTTTTTAAGCGATCGCTTTTTAAGTTAAAGATATGAGACGGATCTTTAAACTGAAAATCATAAACAGCAAAATCGTTTTGATCAAGGGCGGCAAAGAAAGGTTCGAGTGCCCCCATTACTAAAGTGTCTGCATCTAAGTAGATAAATCGATCAAACGGAGCGACCTGATCAAAGGCACAATAGCGGTGGTTTTCACCTACTCGATAAAAACGAGTTTTAATACCCTGGCTTTGCCAGTCGCCCAAGGCAGTGGGATGAGATTGCCAAACATCGTAGGAAAAATCTTCCCAAAACTGAAACAGATGCGGATCGTTAAGCAACTTTACCTGAGGGCGTTGCTCCAATTCCTGCTTAATCCGGTCTAGCTGGTGATCATAGGCAATCACACAAACGGGATACGCTTTACCCGCGTTGGCTTCAATACTGTTAAGCAGAGCCACTAACTGATCGAAAACCTTGTCGTTAGCTAGGGTATAAATCCCATCTGCCATTAGAAACCGCTCCTTAAATGGGCTGCCTCAACCTTTGAGGAGGTGCCTTCACTGGCTGTAAATAAACGCCAAGCAATGGCTCCGTTCTGTCTTAGACTGCTTATCCATAATGCCCGTGTGCTGGTTTAAGACAACAACCACAGTCGTTACAAGTTGAGCCACAAAGGGTGTTATGGCAAAAGGCAGCTAAAGGCAGAAAGGCGAAGGCAGAAGCAGAAGGAAAACTTTTCTGTCAGCGGCTTTCAGTAACTCGAGTGTCTCACCCCGGATGGCTGCAGCGATTAGCCTCAAAAGAGTGCTTGATACTTGCGTGCCCAAAGCTGCTTGAGTGCCCTCAACGGCGTCAGCACCTCTGAGCCACCACAGCCCATTAAAAAGGCTGTGTTTACAGCGACTTTACTTCTTTTTCTCCCGTTTCTAGCCGCTGCAATAGTTTAAGCGCTGATTGATAAGCTTCTTCTGTCAGTTCACCCCGTTCTTTGGGATCATCGGCTAATCCATCAGCTAAGAGTTGCAAGGCTCCTAATACCGTGTTGAGATGATTGCGAATTTCATAGGAAAATTGATTCAGCCGTTCGCTTTGAGCGGCTTTAATAATTTGCTGAGTAGATTCGTTTAATTGCAGCATATAGAGCCGCTTATAGTAAGTTCCTTCGCGCAAAAGCTGCTCGTGCGTACCTATTTCAACCACTCGTCCTCCCTCCAAAACGGCAATTTGATCTGCATTTTGAATGGTAGAAAGACGGTGAGCAATAACCAGCGTTGTCCGATCGCGCCGCAGGTCATCTAAAGCTTTTTGGACAATCCGCTCGGAGATAGTATCTAGCGCACTAGTCGCTTCATCGAGGATCAAAATGTCAGGATCTTGCACTAAGGCTCGAGCGATCGCCAAACGCTGACGCTGCCCACCTGAAAGCAAAACACCGCGATCGCCAATCACTGTTTCAAATCCCTGAGGCATACGGGCAATAAACTCATAAGCGTTGGCTCGTTTGGCTGCATCTAGCACCTCATCATCCGTTGCTTGTGGACGGGCGTAGATAATATTGTCGCGAATGGAAGCGTTAAACAAAAACGTATCCTGGCTGACAATACCCATGCGACGACGGAGGCTACCAAGTTCAAATTCTTTTAAGTTGCAACCATCAATCGTGATTTTGCCTTGCCCAGGGTCATAAAACCTGGGAAGCAAATCGGCTAAAGTTGATTTACCAGCGCCAGAAGACCCCACCAAAGCCAGGGTAGAACCTTTAGGCAAACGCAAGTCAACATCTTCAATGACTAGCTCATCCGTTTTGGGATATTGAAAGGAAATATGTTCAAAACGTATTTCTTTTTCTATTCTTTCAAAAGGAATCGATCCATTCCTCATAAAAGGTTTATCATCCCGCCGCAAAAAGTCATAAACTACCTCAACACTAGCCGCACTGTTGGAAAATCGACCGCGAGCCGAATTGAGCTGTCCTAAAAAGGGAATTAGCCGCGAGAGTAGAAATATATAGGTCAGCAGAATAGTTGCCAGCGAATCTAAGCGATCAGCAAAAATGGCTCGACCAATAAAAACCATAACAATCAGGGCTAGAATACTGCCAATTTCGTTGATGGGGCCGAGCAAAGCAAAGTTAGCCTGAGACTCAAAGCTAGCTTTTTCTCGCTCAATAATCAGATCTTTAACCCGGTTGAACTCTCTACTTTCATTGGCAGTTGCTCGGACTAAGCGAATGCCGCTTAGCATTTCCAGCACACGGATCGAATAAAATTTTGAAGATTCTGCCAGCCGTTCACCAAATTTTCTGGCTCTAGCGATCGCAGACTGATTCATCACAAAAACGGCTGAAAATATAACCGTTGAAGTTAAAGTCAGCTTCCAAGAAATAGCCAGCAGTAAAACAACGAAAAAAGCAATATTTAGAATTATTCTAGCAATATCGATTAGCGTTTTAATGGCAGAAGCTGTTCGGTTAACCTGATCGTTCAAGCGTTGAATAATATCACCTGAACGCATTTTGAAGTGATAATCTAGATCAACTTCAAGCAAAAGGCTTAAGCCTTCTAATCGAATATCTCTAACTAAGTTGCGAATTAAAATAGCGCTGGACATAGCACTGGCATAATTGGCCAAGTTCTTCAAAACAATGGCAAAAAATACCACAATCAGCATAAAAACAATGCGCTGATTATCAGGAAATCGGTCAAAGAAACTAAAGAAATCAGAAAGCAGGGGTGGCAAACTGCCTGACTGAGTTAAGTCTTGGCCCAAAAATTCAAGCAGTACGGGAATAATTAAAGTTGTCCCTACGCCATTAAAAACAGCTCCCGAAAAGCCTAAAAGAGTCGTTAGTACAATCCAAACAGGATGTCTAAGCGCAAACTTTAACAGTAATTTGTTAGGAGACATCTTCATTCTCTAGTTTAGACCGCTTGTGAGTAAGGCTAGGCTGGATTAATTAACTGTAGACGCCATCTTTTACACGGCAGCAATCATACAAAAAAGATCTTGTCTAACCAGCCTTTTTGGCCATCGAATAGGGTTCAATCAAATCGGAGAGCAAGCTTGCCATTGATTCAATACTGTAATGCTGCAAGCATCGCTGCCTAGCTTGTTGTCCCCGTTGCACAGCCTGATCGAAATTTTGAAAAATCCACTGAATTCTATCAGCTAGTTGTTCCGGCGAATTAGGATCAACTAAGTATCCAGTATCGTCTAAGATTGTGGCAATGTCTCCAACTCGGGTGGCTAAAACTGGCTTAGCCATTGCCATGCCGTCTGTAAGCTTTAAAGGAAACTGAGCTTGTGCTGCCGGGGTGTCTTGCTGGGGTACCACGACTACGTGAGCCGCCGCTACCACTTCGGGCATTTCGGCAGATGGAAAAATAGGAAGTTTAACAATCCAGCGTCGCCAGCGCTGTAGCAGGTGTTCGTCATAGTTATCATAAGGACTGCCCCCCACAATCACCAATCGATAGTCTGGCTGATTGAGGTGATCGAGAGCGGCCAAAATGTCTTCTAGCCCTTTGTAAGGACGAGGGGCACCTGGAAACATTAAAACTCGATAGTTGCTGAGTCCATATTTGCGACGACTCACCTCAGCGTCATAACGCGTTGGATCAAACAAATGAGTGTCTTTGCCATTAGGAACATAAACGCCGCCAAAGCGATCGCGTAGAAACTGTGTATGCAATGTAATGGCATCAGCCCAATGCGTGCAGCTTTCTATCCATCGCAAATACAGGGGGTGATCGGGTTGCCTAAAGGCTCCTTCTGGATTAATCAGATCTCTAGCAACCTGACGGACAGAAAAGGGATATTGCCAGCGATCGCCCCCATGCCAGCTTAGTTCCCAGTCATCAATGTCTAAAAAAACGGGCTTTTGGGTTTTCAGCTTATGCATAAGTGCCAGCCCAAAGCTGCTGGGCTTGAGCTTGTATGCATAAACCAAATCACCTTGTATCTGCCGTAAAAGCTGTTGAGCAGAGCGAAAAAAACGGGGGTAGGTTCCCCCTGGAATTGCTTTAATGGGCAAATCAACTGTCGGGCCACCATCGTCGGCAAATCCCAAAATCTCAACTTGATAGCCTAGTTGCCTCAGCGCTTGTGAGAGCAAAAAAGGTCTGACAGCACCCCCCCACCGACCAGCACCCGTACGCGACAAATCGCTGGCGATGATCGAGATTTTGAAACTATCTACGCCCATTGAGCGATTTCCTGGACGCTGTACATGCGGAAATTTAAGTAAACTACCAGCCATTTGAGAAGACACGCCTTGATGAACTCGCCCTGCTTGCAGGTTAACAAGGCGGCAATTCTAAAGCTAGAGTGCCCAAATCTCCTTTACGAAAATCGGTTAACACTCGACGAGCCGTACGCTCAACGTCTCCTTGGTCATGAACCTGGGCTAGTGCCGCCAAATAAGCTTCTCCGTTCATGTCTGCCATATCTAAGCGGTAGCGGTTGGCAAAAACCTGTTGCGGCACCCAGTGGGGCGATCGCTGCTGGAGTTGATTCACTAAGTCAATAAACTGAGCCGCTACTCGCTGATTGTCATAGGCCGCCGTGCCAATATCATCACAGATGGCCAGCTTAACGGCTGCTTCTTGATCCTTGAGGTGAGCGGGTAGCACCCCTGGTGCATCTAGAAGTTCCAACTCATCGGAGAGGCGAATCCAGCGCAGTTGTCGAGTCACACCAGGCCGTCGCGCACTGGCTACTACCCGCCGCTTTAACAGCCGATTGATCAAAGCTGACTTACCCACATTAGGAAATCCGATCACCACAGCTCGCACCGGACGGGGTTTCATGCCGCGATTGTGGCGACGCTGATTCATCATCTGTCCGGCGGCCTGAGCCGCTTTAGCTACAGCGCTGACGCCCTTACCTTGCTGAGCATCGGTAAAATAGGGCTGCTCTGAGTGAGCCTTAAACCAATCCTGCCAGGCTTGCTGTACTGCTACCGTTACCATATCTTGGCGATTGAGTACCAGCACTTTGCTTTTATTGCCAATCCAGTGATCAATCTGAGGATGGCAGGTGGCCAGCGGAATACGCATATCCCGCACTTCCAAAACTACATCGACTCGCTTAAGCTGCTCGACCAAAGCCTTTTCCGCTTTAGCAATATGGCCGGGATACCACTGAATGGGAGGGGAAGTTGTCATGATAGGCCAAGAGCGAAAAAGCTCTTCTACCTTAGCGAACTACGGCACGACTAAAACAGGGCAGGGCGATAGGTTAATGACTCGGGTTGTAACGCTTTCTGTCTTGGCTTCTTCAATTAAACCAATGCCGCGACACCCCATGACAATCAAGTCGGCATTGATTTCGTCGGCCACATCACAAATTACAAAAGCGGGCTGACCTTCACGCTCCATGGTTTCGCAGTCAAGCCCTTTTTCAGTGAACAGAGCTTTAGCCTGCGTCAGTAAACGAGCCACCGCTTCTGGCGACGTTTGACTGGTGGTTTGCTCGGCTGTGTCGGTGACCGATTCAACAACTGACAAAATAACCAGACGGCTTTGATGTGCTTTTACCAGATCAACCGTAAGGCTGGCCGCTTGCTCGGCTTCTGGACTTAAATCGATGGGAAACAAAATAGTATTAAACATGGCTTCACCAAGGGTGAACTCAGACTCCGGTAAAATGGTATGGATAAGCCTATATACCTACTTTGTAGGTTCCAGGCTCAAAGGGTTCATTGTTCAGACTCTGACATCTAGAGTAGGGCAAGCTTTGCCCTGCTTTTGACTGAGCTGTGCATAACGTAATAAACGCATGTAGGAGGTTTGAAGACTGTGGCGAAGAAGACCGTAGCGAGTTTAACAGCATCTGACGTTTCGGGTAAGCGGGTGTTAGTGCGGGCAGATTTTAACGTCCCTCTCGATGACCAAGGCAATATTACCGACGACACTCGGATCCGGGCAGCATTGCCAACTATTCAAGATCTAACCAACAAGGGCGCTAAAGTCATTTTAACCAGCCATATGGGACGACCCAAGGCCAAGTTTGTAGACAGTATGCGGCTCAATCCTGTGGCGAAGCGGCTTTCGGAGCTGCTCGGACAAGATATTGTTAAGTGTGACGACTGTATTGGTGATGAAGTTGCCAGTGCAGTTAACAGTTTGGCAAATGGGCAGGTAGCGCTGCTAGAAAACGTTCGCTTCTATGAAGGCGAAGAGAAAAACGATCCCGATTTTGCCAAGCAACTGGCTGCTAATGCTGATCTTTACGTCAACGATGCTTTCGGTACTGCTCACCGCGCCCATGCTTCAACTGAAGGGGTTACTCAGTACCTCAGCCCTTCGGTTGCTGGCTATCTAATTGAAAAAGAACTGCAATATCTTCAAAACGCGATTGAAAATCCGCAAAAACCGTTAGCTGCTATTATTGGTGGCTCTAAGGTTTCGAGCAAGATTGGTGTTATTGAAACCTTGCTAGATAAGGTGGATAAGCTGCTGATTGGCGGTGGCATGATTTTCACTTTCTACAAAGCGCGAGGACTCAATGTGGGTAAGTCTTTGGTAGAAGAAGATAAGCTAGAGCTGGCTAAGACTTTAGAAGCAAAAGCGAAAGAGAAGGGGGTCGATTTGCTGTTGCCGACTGATGTTGTTGTCGCCGACAACTTTGCTCCGGATGCCAATGCTCAAACCGTGAGTGTAGAAAATATTCCTGATGGCTGGATGGGGCTAGACATTGGGCCTGACTCAGTAAAAACGTTTCAAGCGGCGCTTTCTACTTGTAAGAGCGTGATTTGGAACGGGCCAATGGGCGTGTTTGAGTTCGACAAGTTTGCTCAAGGAACAGAGGCGATCGCGCGATCGCTGGCCGATTTGACCAAACAAGGTTGCATTACCATCATCGGCGGTGGCGACTCAGTAGCTGCGGTTGAGAAAGTAGGGGTAGCCGATCAAATGAGCCACATCTCGACGGGCGGCGGCGCTAGCCTAGAATTGCTAGAAGGCAAAGAACTACCCGGCATTTCAGCTCTAGATGAAGCGTAGGCAGCCTATTTGCCAATAGTTTGCTCCTCTTAAAAGTTTCCCTAGCGGTTTGACGTGTCAAACCGCTAGGAAATTGGCTTACAGGCTAAGCCCTAATGTTCAAAAATATTGCTGTACTGCAACAGATCTAAATCAATTAGCGTCGGCAGGCAGGCAAAACAGCGCTGGGCTAGTTCCCAACGGCCTTCGCGCTGGAGCATAGCACTCAGTCGCTCTTGCAAATTGTGTAAAAAGCGGACATCGTTGGCTGCGTAGCTGAGCTGATCAGCGGTTAAATTGTCTGGATTGCCCCAGTCTGAACTTTGAGCTGACTTATCTAGTTCGATGTTTTCAAACTCTTTGACCAGTTCCTTCAAACCGTGGCGTGGGCTATAGGTGCGGATCAGTTTGCTAGCAATTTTGGTGCAAAACACAGGGCTGACCTGAATGCCCAGGTGGTACTTGAGAGTGGCTAGATCAAATCGAGCAAAGTGAAATATTTTGAGATTTTCAGGGGCTTCCAGCAGGCGCTTGAGGTTGGGTGCGGTGGTTTGACCGATTTCTACCCGGATAGCCGTTACGACATCTTGAGGGTTGCATAGCTGAATTAAACACAGGCGATCGCGTTGAGGCAAAAGCCCCATTGTTTCGGTATCTACGGCAATTTTGTCGGCTTGTAAATAAAGCTCTAAGCGATCGCTAGGAAGATCGCGATCGTAAACTTGAAACGTTTTGTTATCCATCCCTGGCTATCAGTTAAGCACGGCGGGCACTACCGTCCTGCCGCAAGTTCACCCCTCAACACTACTCTAAATTGTCGAGTACCTTGGCGACTGTTTGCACATCTTTGTCGCCTCGACCGGAGCAGTTAATCACAATATAGGGATTGCCAGAAAGCTGGGGGCAAAGCTGATTGAGATAGGCAAAAGCATGAGCCGTTTCCAAGGCAGGAATAATACCTTCTAAACGAGAAACCTGTTGAAAAGCAGCTAAAGCTTCTTGATCTGTAATGCTGTAGTATTCAGCCCGCTTGGTTTCTTTCAAATAGCTGTGTTCTGGCCCAACGCCGGGATAATCTAGGCCAGCACTGATTGAG
Source organism: Almyronema sp. (assembly GCF_052168255.1). Taxonomy (NCBI): domain Bacteria; kingdom Bacillati; phylum Cyanobacteriota; class Cyanophyceae; order Nodosilineales; family Nodosilineaceae; genus Almyronema; species Almyronema sp. The sequence continues at coordinate 72,864 of NZ_JBQLZL010000060.1, forward strand.
TGGGCTTCAATCACCTGACCATCCGTATCTTGTAACAAATAGCTCATAGCGCCGTGCAGAACGCCGACGCGTCCGGCTGTCAGCGTCGCCGCATGTTTATCAGTATCGACGCCTTCTCCCGCCGCTTCAATCCCAATGAAACGAACTGAGCTATCTTCAACAAATTCATGAAACAGCCCCATTGCATTCGAGCCGCCACCCACACAAGCCAGCAGAATATCTGGCAAGCCGCCCCATTTTTCTTGACACTGGCGGCGGGTTTCTTGACCAATTACTGCATGAAAGTCGCGAACCAGCATGGGATAAGGATGCGGCCCTGCTACAGAACCCAAAATATAATGCGTAGTTTCTACGTTGGTAACCCAATCGCGAATGGCTTCAGAAGTAGCATCTTTGAGGGTTCCGGTTCCAGCGGTGACGGGACGCACCTCCGCCCCCATCAGCCGCATCCGAAAGACATTGAGCGCCTGACGATCCATGTCATGCTCACCCATATAAATAACGCAGTCAATGCCAAAGCGAGCGCAGACTGTCGCAGTCGCCACGCCATGCTGACCTGCCCCCGTTTCAGCAATCACGCGTTGTTTGCCCATGCGCTTGGCTAGCAATACCTGGCCAAGGGCGTTGTTGATTTTGTGCGCTCCCGTGTGATTGAGATCTTCGCGCTTGAGATAAATTTGCGGGCCTGTGCCATCGGGGCGAGCGTAATGTTGCGTCAGACGCTCAGCAAAATAAAGCGGGCTAGGGCGTCCGACATAGTCTTTTAACAGACCTTCTAGCTCAGCTTGAAAGTCGGGGTCGGCTGCATACTGATGGTAAGCAGCTTCTAGCTCACTCAGGGCGGGCATGAGGGTTTCTGGTACATACTTCCCTCCGAACTGACCGAAGCGGCCTAATGCATCGGGACGGCGGGCAGCGGAAGCAGATTGGGGAGAGAGGGGAGTACGAGTCACAGGCTTTATGGCAGATAACGGCGCGTCCCTCATTATAAGAAGGCAAGCGAGTAATAGGGAATGGGGCAGCCTAGATTTTGGCGGTAAGGTCGCTGCTTAGCATTTGGCTGGGGTTGTTTGGCAACCGACTCTTTGCGGAAAATTTACTAGTTCTAAATACTTTTTGGTCACAAAGTTTTGTGTAATAAAGGTAACTATCTATCGATGCGATTAACAGGGTGATCTGACCAGTTGTGCAGATGGGGGCTAAATGGCATCTCACTTTTACCCATTGAATGGCTAAAGTGACCTTCATCTGCTAGCTCTCTGCTGTTCAACGTAAGCGGGGAGCGGCAATCTTCAAGTCTCTTGCTCTTTGGGGCGGGATTATGGTCAGGGCGCAGACACTGGGAGGTGCCCGGTGTTTCTACCACGAAGTCTTAGGGTGTTTGAGTTTGAATTTTGTTCCTGAGTCGTTAGTTCAATAGGCGGCCATCGTCATCGTACGGTGGGTTAGCTATTAGGCGGTTATGATACCCATGAATTTTTTATCCGTACTCCGTTCGCGAGTACGGAAGACCTCTTATGGCTTTGATAGCAGTTGTGAGGGATTTACGCTCATTGAGCTGCTGGTTGTGATCATTGTTGTGGCTATTTTGAGTGCGATCGCCCTGCCTGCCTTTCTTAACCAGGCTCAGCGGGCTAGACACGCTGATGCCCAAAGCAAAGTCGGTACCATTCTGCGGGGGCAGCAAGCTTACTACATGGAGCACGGGCGGTTTGCCGATAGCTTAGAAAGCCTGCAACTTGGCATTACTCAATCGGCTGACTATACCTATGCATCGGATCAGTTCAACGATCATCAAACACTGGCTGGGCACAGAGTCAGTGGGGCGCGGGCGGCGGCTCTGCCTCAGCCCAACGCGAGAGGCTATATGGGCAAAATTTGGGTGGAGGTCAGCGGTAATCAACCGATGGTTTACTCGGTCATTTGTGAAGGCGATTGGGGGGCGAGAGATTTTATGCAGTCCAAAACCTACTGTCCTTGAGGTTTATTCTTGTATGATCACTTTTTCGGGATGGCGCTTTTGATACCAGCGCAAAAAGAGTTTTTCTAACTCAACCCAAACAAACATCAAGCTACTAAAGCCAAAGCAAACCAGCAATTCTGTTAGGCTAAGAATATGGGTGCCAAAAAACTCTCGCAGTGGCTCTACATAGATCAGCATGAGCTGTAGGACTGTGGTCAAAATGACGGCAATCAGCACAAATGGATTGGAGAACGGCGACATTTCTATCGTCAGGCGCGTGCTAGAGCGAACGGCGATCGCATGTCCCATTTGAGCAATGCAAAGGGTGGTAAACACCATTGTTTTCCAGCGGCTAGGGTCTAGTCCATTGCCAGTGTAGTCGGCAGCGTGGGTATAGGCCCAGTACATCAGGGCGATCGAAATGACGGTGAAGACCAAGCCAATACGCACCATATAAGCGCCTAGCCCCCTGGCAAAGATACTTTCTTGCGGGTCGTGGGGGGGACGCTGCATGACGTTGGGATCGGGCGGTTCCACGGCTAAGGCTAAGGCTGGAAAGCCATCGGTTACCAAGTTCATCCAAAGAATTTGCAGCGGCGTCAACGGCACGTCTGCCATGCCAATAATGATAGGCGTAGCGGCAATGGTAAGAACTTCGCCAATATTGGAGCCTAGAATGTACTTTACAAAGCGGCGAATGTTGTTATAAACGACCCGGCCTTCTTCGGTAGCAGCCACGATCGTGGCAAAGTTGTCGTCGAGCAGCACCATGTCGCTGGCTTCTTTGCTGACATCTGTTCCGGTTACCCCCATGGCGATGCCAATATCAGCTTGCTTGAGCGCGGGCGCATCGTTCACCCCGTCCCCCGTCATGGCGACAATATGGTGTCTTCGCTGCAGCGCCTGCACAATTCTCAGCTTATGCTCTGGCGAAACCCGCGCATAGACGCCCACCTGATCGACTTCGGTTGCTAAAGCGGCGTCTTCTAACTTTTCCAGTTCTTTACCGCTAAGCGTGCGATCGCCTGTTTGAATAATGCCAATATCTTCAGCCAATGCCTGCGCGGTAAGCTGATGATCCCCCGTAATCATAATTGGGCGAATCCCAGCCTGACGGCAACGCTCCACAGCCTGCTGCACTTCAGGCCGGGGCGCATCTTGCATCCCCACCAGCCCTAGCCAAATCAAGTTTTGTTCAACTTGCCCTTCTTCTGTTTCATCCGGTATGGCTGCTAGCAACTGATAAGCCAAACCCAATACCCGCAGCCCACGGCTTGCCATTTTTTCGTTAGCTGCCAGAATTTCAGTTCGCTGAGCCGCTTCTAGGGGTATGGTCTGAGCCTGCTGTTGTCTCCACTGACACCGCTCTAGCAGTAGCTCAGGCGAACCTTTTGTAAACATGAGATAGGGTTGATCTGGCAGATTGGCAAAGGCTTTGGTCGCCAAGGCTGACTCTCCATTGCCTGCTCGCTGAACGACAACACTCATGCGCTTGCGCTCAGACGAAAACGGAAACTCTGCCACCCGTGGAAAAAAGCCTTCACCCCCTACCTGGCGAAATCCACCCTTAGCCGCTAAAACCAGCAAGGCTCCTTCCGTCGGATCGCCCAAAATGGCCCATTCGCCATGCTCTTTTTGCAAAATGGCATCGTTGCAGAGCAGACAGTCGAGCAAAAGTAGCTGCAGTTCTGGTTGATGGGGCGATAGGGGCTGACCAGCCTGACAAAACTGACCTTCTGGTTCGTAGCCTTTTCCTGTAATTTGGCAGTCTAAGGAAGCGGTACTGACAGCCTGCACCACCATTTTGTTCTGCGTCAGGGTACCTGTCTTATCCGAGCAAATCACGGTGACTGAACCCAACGTTTCGACGGCTGGCAGCTTGCGAATCAGGGCTTGCCGCCGCACCATCCGCTGGGTGCCGATCGCCAGGGTTACTGTAATGACGGCGGGTAATCCTTCCGGTACCACGGCTACAGCCATACTGAGGGAGACTTCTAGCAAACTTTCAAAAGCGCCCCAGCCTGCCTGAACAACGCCAATAACAACCACAATGGCAACCAAGATCAGCGAGCCAGAAACCAGCGTATTGCCTAACTGATCCATGCGTTGCTGTAGCGGTGTGGGTTCTGATTGAACTGACTGCAGCATGGCTGCAATCCGCCCTAGCTCAGTTTGCATACCGATGTCAGTAACCAGAACAGCACCCCGCCCGTGGACGACTTCGGTGCCCTGAAATACCAAATTAATGCGATCGCCTAATGACGTATCTGCTGGCAGGCTGATGTTAGAGCGTTTACTGACGGCATGAGCCTCTCCCGTTAGCGCCGACTCGCGCACCTGCAAGTTCATCGCCTCTAGCAACCGACCATCAGCGGCGACCTGGTCACCCGCTTCAATTAAAAGAATGTCACCCGGAACCAGCGCTTTAGCAGAAATTTCTAGCGGCTTACCCTGCCGGATAACGCGGACATTGGGAGCTGCTAGCTGCTTGAGCGCGGCTAGCGCCTTTTCGGCTCGACTTTCTTGAAAGTAACCTAAGACGCCATTGAGAATAACAATGGCAAAAATGGCGATCGCATCTTTGGGTACCTCATTGCTGCGGAAGGAGAGAATGCCGGAGACAATAGCCACCGCAATCAACATCAACAGCATGATGTTGGTGAACTGATCGAGTAAAATGCGCCATTTGCCACGACCGCTGGTTTCAACTAATTCGTTAGCACCATACTGTCGCTGACGCGCTTCAACTTGCGCTGAGGTTAACCCGGCTCTGCGATCGCTTTCTAGCAGTTGCAGAGCTTCCTCGCTAGCAATTGTGTACCAACTATTCGAAGACTGGGGAAAAGAATCATCCATAGATACACCGCAGTACACTACTGCGGGTCATGCGTCAGTTAATGCTTAAGTTATAGTTCTGTATGGTACAAATCACCATCTTTCTGTAGAGATTGACATTTTGCCTATCGAACTTTTAAGCCAGACTGAAGCAGGGTTAGTCGCTGAAGCAAGGCAAATAAGCCTTTTGGGGATGCAGCCTACAGCCGTTAGCTGGCAGCAATTTTAGCCGCCTGCCCCATTAATTGCTCAAGCGCGGCCGCAGGCCATAGTAGCGATACTGCAAATAATCGTTGAGAATCTGGTCATGATCAAAGCAGAGCGGCGTGGGCAGATCCCAGGGATTGAAAACCTCCAGATTTTTGGCGTCATCTCCCGCTTGCGGCTGACCAGTCGCTGTCGCTAAAAAGACCAGGCTAATGGTATGTTTACGCGCATCTCGACTGGGATCAGAGTAGACTTGAAACTGTTCAATCAACCTCACTTTGAGGCTGGTTTCTTCTTGAGCTTCGCGGCAAGCGGCGGTTTCGACTGCCTCGCCATAATCGACAAACCCACCGGGTAGCGCCCAGCCAAAAGGTTCATGTTGCCGTTCAATCAAGATGATGGGGCGGTGAGGGCGATCGATGAGTTCAATGATGAGATCGACAGTAGGGGCTGGATTTTTGTAAGTCACTAAAACGACATTTCCTTGGTACGTTACTGCTTATGCTTGAGGTCTTTAACTAAAACTGATCGGTCGTTGCTTATGTCTGAAGTTCTTCGTGCTTCTAACTATTGGTAGTTAACTGAAGCAAGTTGGCTCGGTTATGAGTAAGGCTGGTATTCACCATAATTCTTTGAAGTTCACCTTTGAAAGACGCTGCTGTTTTGTTTGCTAGGAGATCCTATGCCCTTTTCTAGATCAAGTGGTGTTTTGTTGCACCCAACGTCTCTACCGGGTCGATTTGGCATGGGAGATGTAGGGCCAGAAGCTTACCGATTTGTTGATTTTTTGACGGAAGCAGGGCAGCAGGTTTGGCAGGTTTTACCGTTGGGGCCAACCGGACACGGTAATTCTCCGTACATGTCTTATTCTTCGATGGCGGGCAACCCTTTGCTCATTAGCCTAGAACAACTGCGCGATCGCGGCTGGCTCAGCCAAGCAGATTTAGACAATTTTCCCTGGCTTTCTGAAGACCAAGTAGACTTTGAATCGGTACTTTTAGCCAAGCTGCCGCTACTCGAAAAAGCGGCCAGCCACTTTCAAGATCATGCTAGCGATGAAGATCGGGCTGATTTTGATCAGTTTTGCCAAGAACGCGCCTTTTGGCTAGATGACTATGCCTTTTTTATGGCGCTCAAGCAAGCGCACAACGGCGCTAGTTGGAACCAGTGGGATAGTGCGATCGCTTGTCGTCAACCAGACGCTTTAGCCGAATGGCACACAAAGCTATCGCCAGCCATTTTCTTTCACAAGTACCTGCAATTCGAATTTTTCCGCCAGTGGGGAGCGCTGAAAACTTACGCCAATGAGCGCGGCATTCAGATTTTAGGCGACATGCCGATCTACGTCGCCCATGACAGCGTCGATGTCTGGGCCTTTCCCCACAACTTTATGATTGACCCTGAAACCTTGAAGCCGGCTGAAATGGCAGGTGTTCCCCCCGACTACTTTAGCGAAACGGGGCAGCTTTGGGGCAACCCAACTTACAACTGGGAAGAGGTAAAAAAGCGGGGATTTCGCTGGTGGCTGCAGCGAATTAAGTCTTTGCTAGACTACGTCGATTTAATTCGCATTGATCACTTTCGCGGGTTTGAAGCTTACTGGGCTGTCAAAGAAGGCGAAACCACAGCCATCAACGGCGAGTGGATTGAAGCCCCTGGTGAGCTTTTTTTCCAAACTGTTAAAGAAGAGTTGGGCAGTCTGCCGATTTTAGCCGAAGACTTAGGCATTATCACGCCCGAAGTCGAGGCACTGCGAGATCAGTTTGAGTTTCCGGGGATGAAAATTTTGCAGTTTGCCTTTGGCTCTGACTGCAACAATCCCTACCTGCCTTTCAACGTCCCTACCAACTGCGTTATCTACACAGGTACCCACGACAACGACACCACCGTCGGTTGGTTTGAAAAAGCCACAGAATACGAACGGGGACGAGTACTGCAATATCTAGGTTGTATCAGCGCTGACGGCATCCACTGGGATATGATTCGGCTAGCGCTGACCTCGGTGGCGGATTGTGCCATCGTACCCATGCAGGATCTGTTGGGTCTAGATAGCAGCGCCCGCATGAATAGCCCCGGCAAAGCTGATGGCAACTGGCTCTGGCGCTACCGTTCGGAAGCGCTAACGGATGAATTGCAGAATCGCTTTAAAGAGTTAACGATGCTCTGTCGGCGTGCCCCTGACCATTGGCATTGCTGATATAGCTAAAAGCAGAGGACAGTAGGAAAGCTTTTCGTCAGCGGTTTTTGCCATTGAAGGGCTTCACCGCTTGTAGCGATAGCTATAAATATCAGTCGGGATGGGGCAGGCTCTATCCCGACTGCTTAGCTTAGGGTTCAAACATTTGGCCTACCAGTTGCACCACATTTTGACGAGGTAGCAAGCGCGGCAAGGCGGCTACAACCTTATTGCTAAAGCTGCCTGTGACCACGGTAGACTGGCCGCGACTGAGCGCTTTGAGAGCATCATTGACAACTTCTTCAGAAGAGTCATAATTTTGCCCCATGCGTTCTGCCATTGAGTCTGGAAAATTAGCCCGATCGGCAAACTGGGTACGGGTGGGGCCAGGACAGACCGCTAGCACCTTCACCCCGTAATCTCGATTTTCTTCCCAGAGGGCTTCGCTAAAGCTCAAAATAAAGGCTTTGGTAGCCGCATAGATAGACATATATGGAATGGGCTGAAAAGCGGCAGTCGAAGCGACGTTAATAATGCAGCCCGATCGCCGCTGCTGCATAGACGGCAAAAACTGATAGGTCAAATCTACCAGCGCCATGACATTAAGCTGAATCATTTGCAGATGGGTGGAGCGATCGACTTGGGTAAATTCGCCATAACGCCCAAAGCCCGCATTGTTAATCAGCCAGTCTAGGGTTAGCCCTTTCTCAGCAACCTGAGCCGCGATCGCTGGAGCAGCATCCGCGAGGGTTAGATCTTGAGCAATAACATCCGCTCGAATGCTGTGTTGATTGCTCAACTGCTGGGCGATCGCGGTTAGCTTATCTTCTGAGCGAGCGACCAACACCAAATCATATTTTTGCGCAGCCAGACGACGGGCAAAGGCTGCTCCAATACCCGTTGAGGCACCTGTGATCAAAACAGTGGTCATATAAAGCTATAGGGAGAAAGGGAATGTGGCAGCACTCATCCGTTGGGCGTTCAGCCATATGCCCAGGTCAAATGGGAGCTAGCCTAACCGTATGTCTAACCAGCTTTCTAAGCCATCCCGCTCAAGAAAGAAAAACCAGGAAGCCCCCTAACTGTAGCCCCCTTAGGCTTAAGCCCCTGCAATAGCTGAAAGCCACTGACAGAAAAGTTTTCCTGCTGCCCTCTAACTTTAGCCATACTTTCAACCGACAGCAGCCAGCGGTCAGAGGGAGGTATTCCAAACTAGAGCCAGTTACCCACCAGCACAAAAGGTGCCCAATAGTAAGGATGCTGATAATCGTCGCTGTGAAGCAACTCTAGCTGTGCCTGACGCAAAATCTCGGCTTTGGTTTGGGTGCTGGCCGATAGCTGCTGATAAAAGTTGCTCATTAGCATTGCCGTGCCCTGATCGCTTACTTGCCAGAGCGTCGCCAGGGTACTGCGTGCCCCCGATCGCACAGCAATTCCTGCTAAACCCAATGCAGCCCGCTCGTCGCCGCTAGCAGTTTCGCAAGCACTAAGAATCAGCAGTTCAATTGTTTCGTCGCGGCTGAGTTCGCTGATCTGAAGCAGGCTGCTTAGCTCATTAGCGCGGATGCGATCGTCCCAGGTGAGAATGTAGGTTTCGTTTGGGTCGGAACTAAACCTGCCGTGGGTAGCCAGGTGAACGACGCGAAAATTAGAATCTGTCAGCGTTTGCTCAAAGTCGCGATTGTTAAAGTCTTGGTTGAGCAAGACCTCGGCAGGTACCTCAGCTTGAATTGCTTTAACCTCAGACTCTACGTAGGGTAGCTGGTTGTACCCCTGTCTTTCTTCACTCAGCCCACCCACTAGTGCCGTGACGCGGCGCTGAGTTAAGGGTTGGGGATCGAGAAGTTGCAGGCTAGGGGTGAGGGCGATCGCGTACTTTTCAACCAAGTGTTTATCTTGGTCGTCAAGCAAAACCGCCATCGGCACGTTCCGCAGTGCCCCATCTAAAACAAAAACGAGAACTTTGGCATCAGCGGCGGCTAGAGAGGCTTCGATCGGTTTAATCAGCCATTGGTAGACTGTGTGAGCCAAGGGGCGATAGTCTACAGGCTGGTTAGATCTCTCGGACGGATCTTGGGTGACGGCGACCACGTCCGCTCGTGGGTTGTCATCCTCAGTCGCTTCAGGCTGAGGATTGTCTGAGGTGGCTGGCGGGTTAGCTTCAGAAATTGTAAGCGGTTGAGAACGGGGTAAGTTAGGCGAAGTCCTAGCGATCGCCGCCCGTAAATTATCTAAAGTGGTTTCTATCTCGGCTTTACTGACGACAACAGACTGGTGTTGCAAAGCCGCTTGCCCCGGCAACCGCACAACCACCTCTAAGCGATCGGGCAAAATAATCGGGTAAATCACCGCTGCCTGCGTGTCTACCTGATCAATTTGAATCGGGTTCGTGACCAAGCAGTCTGCCCGAAAAAAGTTGACCAACTCCGCTACCTGCAATGACTCAATCACATCGCGGGCTTTGAGCAAGTTTTCCTGCTCAAGATCATTGGCTGACGCTGGCTGGAGTAGCAGATCTACCAGTTCGCGGTAAATTGGCTCAACCCCTTGGCGAAACGAAAACCGCACCTCTGGGTTGATCGCTACCAGGTCACTCCGCAGCGTTTGCAGCGTTTCAATCGCAGCTTGATAAGCGGCGATCGCGGCTTTGGTTTGCCCTTGCTGCTTGAGAATTTGACCAAGCTGCCACTGCCACTGATAGACAATCGAGCTAGCACTTATGTTTTGCGCTAGCGTCAATGCTTGCTGAGTCACGGCGGCGGCATTCGGCCACTGCTGATTTTTTTGATAAAGCTTGCCCATGTAACCCAACACATAAGATTGGCCGCATACATCTTGAAGGGTTTGAGCCTGCTTTAAGGTTTCGGTTAAAAGTTGGGCGATCGCCTGGTCGTCCAGTAGGGGCGGCTTGTCTGGAGAGGCTGCGGTGATTAAACTTTGAGCCAAACTCGCCTGCATTAAAACGCTGCTACGACTCGCCGATAATTGCGGTAGCTGCGCCTGAATGTTTGCCAGCAAGGCTTGGGTCGTTTCCGGAGTCAGTTCAAGCTCAGGGTGCTCTAGCAAAAGCTGTAAATGATTGATCTGGGCTTGGAGCCGCACCGATAGAGACGGCGCGATCGCGGCTGCGTTTTGATAATAAGTAATGGCCGCTTGCCAACTGGCTTGTGCCGCATGGGCATTCCCCAAGCTCAGCAATGTGGCGCTTTCTTCGGCTGCTGAACCGATGCTTTCAGCAACCTTTCTGCTGGCTGCTAACGTATCTAGCGAAACCTCAACGGTTGCAACCAAACGCTGCAAATTACCCAGTTGCCGTAGCCCTGCGGCTTTGAGGGGAGAATCTGGCAGGGTGGTTAGCGTCGCCTGGACTTGCTCAAGTTGATCGAGCGATCGCCGATAGCGCCCCTGCACCCGCCAAATCTGCGCTCGGTTCAATCGGGTACGAATTAAGCCTGCTGTATCAGCGATCGCTCCGTAAGCGGCTTCTGCTTGGGCAAGGGTTTCTAGCGCCAGGTCTAGCTGGGCTTTAGACATTTGTAGCTGCGCCTGCGTGTTCAAAACCTGGGCTTTGACCCGTTGGGTATAAGCTGTCTCCGCTAGCGTTGTTGTGATGGCAACAGCCTGCGCGATCGCGGCTTCTGCCTCAGGATAATTGCCTTGCTGCAAATAGGCTAAGGTCAGGTTACTAAGGGCGATCGCCTGCGTTGCGGGGGCTGTACCCGCTGTTTGCACCGCTTGCTGCCAGAGTTGAGCCGCCGCTGCATATTGACCGTCACTATAGTAACGACGGCCTTGCTGGATCTGCTGCTCTAGGGTCGGGGGCGAGAGCTGAGCTTGAGCCGGACTCAACGATATGCAAAGCCCTAGGGTTATGCAGAATAAAACCAGTAGGCGACAAAAGCGCGATCGCAGTGACATCAGTTCAACCCTCTTCGGCAACGCGGCAGCTATCTTCGAGCAAATCGGGGGCGCTGAGCGCCTCTGGCACAGCAGCAACTAAGCGAATTTCGCCCGCTTCATTTTGCATCCAGCCTTGAGGTTCCACAATTCTTTCCGGCAGTTCAGGCTGGGTAACGGGCGAATGTACTTCCTCGGCTGTGGTTGCCAGGGTTTCTGGCCCTAAGTCTTCTAAAAAACCTTCTTCTTCGAGTCGCTGATTCGGGTCAGTCGGCAGTCCCCCTTGCCCAGTGACGACAAACTCATTGCGATTACTGCGCCCAAGCGACTGACAACTGCGATCGATTAACCCAGTGGGGTCACTCAAATCTAAGGGCAGTTCTGCCAACCCCTCATCTGTTACCAAATTTGGCAACGACAAATCCCCCGTTGACCCAGAAGCAGAATCAACCGAAATATCAACCCGGCCATTGCCACGAAAACGGGCAAAACTACCCGGATTTCGCCCTACCGGAGTCGCTCGACTAGAAGAAAACAAGTCTGCCAAAAAGGCGGGGGAGTTAATAAAAATGTTGCCCCCCTCCCCCAGTTCGGCATTAGCCAGGATGTCGCTGTCTTCAATAGCGACAAAGGCTCTGGAGTTAATACTAATGTTGCCGCCGCCCCCGGTACTATCAAAAACGCTGCTACTCACTAAGCTGCCGTTATTCAAAAAGAAGACGTTAGCGGCAATTCCAATATTGCCGCCGCCTGCTTGGTCAGAACTAGCCGAAATTTCACCCCCGCTGGC
>NZ_JBQLZL010000061.1:0-66070 GCF_052168255.1 Almyronema sp.
TTCATTAGCTCTGTTGGCGAAGGATAGATCAAAGCGGGTGGGGTACCAGCCTTATGCTGGTTTACTCACACCCGCTTTTGAGTGAATCCATTGCAAAAGAGAGTAGACAGCAGCAGTTCTCTAGCTATAACTAAAGACAGAGGGCTGAGAGCAGAATGAAAGGCTTTCTGTCAGCGACTTTCAGCTTTAGGTGTCTTAATCCTAATGGCTACAGCTATAGCTGACTGGTCGGCAACTTTTTACCTTATCTTGCTTCACAGTTAATGTGGCTGTTGATGGCTTTGATCCAGATGCCTAATTCAGGGTGGATCAACTAAACTGCGCTAGTCCTTTTGGCCGTAGGGCAATCCGCTTTTGAGGGAGGGTTGCGAAAGCGGGGGTGAATGAAAACAGCGATCGCGATCGCTTTTTACTCGCCCAACGGGGAAATCATTCAATTTTTGGCAAAAGATATTTCTTTTTTATCGCACTTCTTTAGAAAAAATCTGGAAATATGCAGATTTAGAATAAGAGATGTTTCAACCTGGGCTGAGCTGATTTATATTTGCGAAAATTGGGCTGAGATTTTGGTGAAAGCCGTGGTTTTAGTCGAGCGCTAGTGTATGCAACCCTTTTTATAATTTAGACGTTTTGATAACGTCAATATTGGTGTTAAAGCAACTGCTGAATTAAATTTGGCCGTTGGAAAAGTTGCTTTTTCGATTTTATTTTTACCTCAAAGCTTAAGGAAGCTATCTACAAAAACTGCTTCCTCAGCTTTTGCAATATTTACCTAACCGGAGCTAACCAGGATGGCAACAGTTGTCCCTAAGTTTTCTGTGACTTTTGTGATTGGTGGTAAAGATATTACGCTGTCTTCCTCCGATTTACCCGATTCGCTGTTAGACGAAATTAAAGCACTCAAAGATCAGGGCAACCGCCAAGCCGCTCAAGAAAAGTTTAAGTCGGCTTTGAAGGAAGCTTTGTCTTTTAGCTTGCCTGCCGGACAGACGGTTTCGGTCAAAATGCAGGAATTGTTGAATTGGCTGCAAAGCAAAGGCTTTGATGTTTCTGCTGCTGACCTATTTGAAGATACGGTGATTACGATTACGGCTTTTTCAATTTCGGCTAAAGGAGAATTTGTGATTGCCTTTGAAATTGATTTAAATCTAGATATTTCAGAGGATCTTAAAGCCATTATTGACGTTCAAGAAATTGGTATTGGGTTCTCCTATAAAAAAGATGCGGCTTAGTGAATGCTTATGATTGATGCTTTGACGCTGACCATTGATGATCAAACCATTGTTCTAAATTTGCACGATTTAAACTCCGCCAATTTAGAAGCGGCGATCGCACGTTTAGGCGATCACTTTAGCGCAGCGCTAGCTGCCGAGGCCAGTTTAAGTTTGCAGTCAACCACGGGCAAAGTCGATTTTAGTAAGCTGCAACAGTGGCTCAGCGATCGCAGCTTTGAGCCGGGACAAACGGAGCTGCTAAACGATTTGCTCAGTCAAATTTTGGTTGATATTTCAGCTTTTTCAATTGCGGCTAACGGCGGCTTTACCATTGCCTTTCAAGCCAGCTTTGCCGATGCGATCGAAACCCAAAATTTATCTGCTGAGCTAAGCCAAATTATTGCCGCTTCGGAAGTCGGTTTGGGCTTGTGCTACCACCCCACTGCTTAAAGCTTCTGTTCGCGCCACCTATGGCGCTACCTTCCCCGCCAAGTTTGGATTTTGATCGCGAGTTTACCTGATTTTGTTTGGCTTAGCTGCTTGATTCGATGGCTCGGTTCTGCGCCTCTCCCCAGATACGGTGCTGTCTCTGTTGCCCCCCCTTGAAATGACCAGGAGTTCCTTTTGACTTCGACCCTCTCCCCCGGCTCTGGCAAATCGATTTCCGCTCAGGCTTATATTCTCGGTTCCCTGGGTGGCGTTGATATTCGCCTCGAAGCTGCTTACACCAGCGATTTTGAACAGCAAACGACGCGCACCTACCGGGGTGCTTTAGCCCAAGAATCGTCTATCAGTTTGCTGGGGCTAGCCAGCAAGCTAGGTGGCTTTACCCTGCCTGCTGGCATTCCTGATTTGCACCTGCTTGATATTAATATCGAACTCAAAACGACGGCACAGGGGGTAGAGTATTTTGCCTTCACGGGCAAGTCTACGCTGGCGTTGGGTAAAAAGTTTGACCTTTTGGGCGTCACCGTTGAACCGCCGCAGGGTATTTTGTTGACGTTTAGCTTGGTACGGCAGACGGTGGTGCAGGCAGGGCAAAAGGTGATCGAAGGCCGCTTTTTGCTGACGCTGGCGATGCCTGCTAACGAGCGACTGGTGGTATCTAGTGCGCTGGCTTGGACGCGGGATATTCCTGGTTTAGACACGCTGCGGGAGTTGCAGAATGATGAGGACTTGCCGCCGCAGGGATCGGCGTCTTCAGCCGAGGCCATCAGCCTGATTTTGCACGCTAACCAGGCGATCGCCCTTACGCTAGTCGATAAAACCTTAGGCTCAGCCGCCGCCGCCAAATACCTGGTCAACTTTGAGCCTACTGACTGGGCGTTGACGCTGCAATTTTTAGGCGAAGCTTTTCCCCTATCGCTGCCGAGTTCAAGTAGCAGCCCCCCTGTAGCCGCTCGGATGGTTGCACCCGCCGCCGCGCTCTCAACGCCTGCTGCTACTAGCGCGGCGGCTGAGTCAAAGCCAGCAGAATTTACGTTTCCCTTTCTCAAGTCAGACGGCCAGGAAGATACAACTCCCCCGGCTCAACCTGCTGGGCCTCCCAATGGAGCGGCATCCGGGCGATCGCCCTCTTCGCTGAAGCAGCTTAGCCAAAAGATTACCCTGGGCAAGCCCACCGACTTGGGTTTTGAAAGCGACCCCGAAACCGGAGCCAGCTTAATTAAAATCAGCTTTCCGGCCACCGTTACGATTGGCGGCATGAAGTTGCGCAGTAAACTGCCTGTCAAGTTCGCGATCGATCGCTTTGCCATTGCGGTTAGTCATCCCACGGGGCTAGAACTGTTCTCTGAGACGGAAAAGCTCCAGCCGCCGAAAAAGGAAGGTGCCACATCGGCGGCAGCTAGCGATAAGTTTCAGCTTTTGGGTTTAGAGTGGGAGTTTTTTGGCGTCAAGGTGCCGGATTTTGACCCCGAAAAGCCTCTGTACCACCACCTGACGCTGGTCACTAAAGACTTTAACTATCAAATTCAGCAGGCTGAAGGGGCCAGAATTGAGATTGCTTACACTCAGGCCAGCCGCGACCCGATTGTTTTTATTGTCGAAGATTTTGCGCTTTCGCCTAAAGGCATTAGTTTAACGGCGACGGTGAGCGATCGCCCTGCTCGGCTCAACGGCATCGACACCCAATACCGCTTTCACGGTAGCCAGCTACGTATTGTTGACAACGAAATTTTAGACTTCACCCTCAGCGGCTCCGGGCCATTGCCGCCTAAGCTGGTGGGCGATGCTATGGCCGATATTTCGCTGCAGTTTAAGCAGGTAGACGGCCATCTGAAGCTAGTGGCAGGCGGTGCCAAAATTCAGGGCAACAAGATTCTCGATTGTAAAGGCACCCGCTTCCGCTTCTCAATTGACGCTATGGGGCTGAAGTTCGTCAACGACGATCGCTTCCATCTTTATTTCACCCTGACGGGCAGCGCCCGCTTCACGTTGCAAAAGGGAGACGATCGCAAAAATGGGGCGCTTTCGCTACTGCCCAATATTCAAATTGATTTGGTCGATTGTCCGCTGACGGGCGATGCCAGCGTTATTGCCAAGCATGTCAAGTTTTTGATTGAACTGCCCAAGCCGATTGCCTTTCCCTTCTTAGGAGCCTACGAGTTTGAACTGCGGGCGATCGGCTTTATTCCTCAGTTTGCGCCTTTTGGCAACGATGTGGCGATGCAGATTAGCGGCCAGCTCAAGTTTGCTCAGGGCAAAGGCGACGTCGCCAGCGACAGACCCGATCTGCATTCGCTGTTTATTGGCTTGCCGGAGCCTGGTGGCTTTTTGCCCCGGCTGTATATGGATAAGCTGCCGCTGGATATCAGCGCTGGTGAAGCCTTTAAGCTTAACGGCGTAGTTGAATTCAAAGACGATGAACTGCTAAAGGGCTTTGAAGGCGAAGGCGTCTTAGAAATTCAAGGAATGCCGCCGATCGCTGCTAGCTTTGGCTTTTACCGGGTGCGCAAAAGTGAAGATCAGCCCTGGGTGCGGGCTTGGTTCATCTACATCGAAATTCGTCAGGTCAGCTTCCGGGTGCCCGTGGTCGAATTCTACATTCGTGAAGTCGGCCTCGGCTTTGGTTACCGCTATACCCTAGTCGGCATCAAGCGAGCCGACGAAGCCCAGAGCTTGACTGAGTTGCTAAAAGAGTTGAAGGTACTGTCGCGGACGCAAGGGGATTTGTCGCGTCGCGATCGCTGGTCGATTGACCTAGAAGCCGTCGGTCAAGATCCGCGTTGGACGATTGTGCTGCGGGCGATGATTGCCCAGCTTTCAGCGGCTCCCTCGCCGCTGACCTGGAATGCCGCCAAAGAAGAAGCCTTAGCCTGTGTTTACCTATTTGATGCGGTGATTGCCTTCCGCAGCGACCTCACCTTCTTTATGAACGTGCGCGGTTGGATCAACACCAGCTATGGCGCTTTTGTTCAAGCCCGCAACCAGGGCAAGAACCTGGAACCGCTCTTTAGTGGCTTTGTCTTTCTCTGGCCGCGACAAAAACGCTTTTTAGCCCATCTGGCTTCTAACCCTAACGGTCATCTGGGGAGCAAGCCGCCACTGCCAGAATTTGCCCAGTCGGCCATTCGCAGTTCTCAGTTTTCAGCGACGCTGTTGATTGAGCCAGGGCTGATGCATTTTGAGCTGGGCTGGCCGAATATGCTGCGCTGGTCAAACCAACTGGGGCCGCTCAATGCTGACATTCGCGGCGGCTTTATTTTCCGCATTAGCACCACCGAAATGGTGCTGGGCATTAGCTTTTTGGCGCGAGCCAGCCTAGAAATTTCTGCCAGCGTTAGTTTGGGGCTAGTGGGGGCTAGCGTCACCGCGCGAGCCAATGCTGCCTATGGAGCCCGTTATATTGGCGTGGTGGGCTTTGGCGCTAACGACCAGCCAACGCTTTATGGGGCAATTGGCTTAGAGTTGCGAATTCAGCTAGCGGTTTCTTTGTGGATTAAAATTCCGCTGCTGTTTAAGACCCTTCGCCTTAGCTACCGCTTTAGCTTCAACATCAACTTTACGGCAGGTTTAGAGTTTGCCGTTAATGGCTTGCGAGATGCCGGACTGCGCGGTTCGGGTACGCTGGCGATTTCGGCTATGGGGCATCGTTTGCAGTTTAATGTGCAGCTCAAGGCCAACCCCGATGCCGTTACCTTAGCGCGGCAGCGAACTGAGAAATATCTCAACTTAGGACTGGAAGCTACTGAAGTAGATACCTCGCTGCCGGGAGTAGATGCCAGCCAGCCCCAACCTGCCGCCCTGCGATCGCCTCAACCTGCCGCCCTGCGATCAGTCGTTGCTCAACCTGTGAGCTTTGCGGCTGCGCCTCAGCCAGAAGCGTTGACTCTAGAAGAGACGCCGATAACAGCAGCGGCGGCTGAAGGCGCGACAGCGTCGTTTGCGGAACCGTCTCAACCCAAAATTGAACGGCTACCGGATACCGCCTTCGATACACCAGACTATTCCGTTTTTGTGGTGCGAGAAGGCCCGGAGCAGTTTGCTTACTTTGTCTTGTTTCCGCGATCGATGCGCGATGGTGGCCAGCCAGGATTTTTGCCCGTACCGCCTGACAGCAGCGTTGCCTTTACCGCTGCTACCTACCGCGATTTTCGGCTGGCTTTCCCCACCGGGCTACCCCCCTACTTACAGTGGTTTAACCCCGTCAGCGATGCGTTTGAAGCCGTCGAGGCGATCGCCGCGGATCGAGCCGAAGTTTCTCAAACCGAAGACGGCCTTACCTGGCGGGCTGACTGGGGTCAAGCGCTGTTTGAAGACGCCGACACCTTTGAAAATGGCTCAGAACAGCCCGATCCAACCCAGCAGACGGTAACGCTGCAAGATTATCTGCGCAATGCCTACCTCACCGACGCCGACCCCCAGACCCAGGAGGTGATTCCGGTGCAGGATCCGGCTTCGCTGGCAATGACTGAAGCGGCCTTAGAAGATGAGCGGGTGCAAAATCCGTCAGACAATGCCTTTGAAGCGGCGGTGCGGGGAGCAACAGAGCAGTTTCGCGGTTCGCCCTTTTTTAAGCGTGACCCTAACTATGCCTATGAGCGGGTGCTAGAAGCCGCTTTTAGCTCGGAAACAACAATCTACGACGGCGATCGCGCGTCGAGCGACCCCAGCCAGGTTTTAGAGGCCAATCAGCAGGCTCATCAGGTTCGCAGTATGGTGATCAATGATTTGATGGGCGACCTGCAAAAATACGTCAACAGTGCCAACGCCGCCGAACGGCAGCAGGTGGCGCAACGCTCGGTGGCGTTTCAGATGGGGTTGGTGTTCCGGCTGCCCCAGCACCAGCGCCCGACTTGGCTAGATGAAAACGTGCCTCAAGCTGAAGCGCCGAAGCTGTTTCAGCGCGATCGCCGTCGCGGTACCCAGCCTGCTAGCCGCGATCGCTATTTGCGTACCTTTAATACCTTTGCAACTGACTTTGGCAAAAATCCGCCCCAGTTCCAGCGGGTGCAGCATTTTACCGACGCCAATACGATCGCCATTACCTGGGATTTGGTTCAGGCGCATTCCCCTACGGCAACGGCTGATGCCGAAACCAGCCTCACCCGTCTGCAGCAAGACCCCGAACATCATCTGCAATATTACCAGGTGCGGCGACGGCCTCTGAGCAGTCAAGCGCCAGAAGTGGTCTACCCGGTTAAAGGCGCGGCTGTGCTCAACCGTAGCCAAACCGCCGATCGCTCTGTCCTCAACATTCTCAAACCGCGTTTTCAAATTGTCGATCACTTTACCGAAGAAAGCCTTGACGACATTGTCAACCTGCCAGCCGAAGGACTCAGCTATCTCTACACCATCACCCCCTACGACTTTGCAGGCAATGCCGGACATCCGCTGACGCTAGTAGCTACACGCTACCCCAATGAGCCGCCCCCGGTGCCTGTAGACGCTGAATTTCAGGTGAACTATCAGCTCACGACAGCCAACACCCAATTGCAGGCGGTGGCGGCTGATCAGGCGATCGCGGCTGCACTGGTGCCCCCGGCGGCTTGCACCGTCACCTGGACGGAACCCAGCGATGCCCAAGCAGGCGTGCGGGTGCCAATTCAAGCCTATTACCTGATCTTTCGGCGGGAGACAACGCTCCCCATCGGCAGCTACGGCCTGGATAGCGCTACCCAGCGTCCGCGTACCAAGCTGCTGCCAACCAGCAACTCACGGGCTTTGCCCACTGATATCAAAATTGAGCTAACGCCTGAAGGGTTGCGCCGCGCCAGAAAAGCCACGGTGTCGTTAACCGAACTGCACCAGCAGGGAATTTTGACCGCTAATTGGCAGCCCCACTCCTGGAAAATCTATTTTCAGACGGTTTCGCTCAACCAGGTGCCTTCGGCGCTAGCGCCTGTGCAATTGTTGCTGCGGTTCAACTCAGCGGCTACTGATCAGTCAGACCAGGTAGAAGAACGCCGCCCCGCTGAGCTGGAATGGCTACCACAGCCGCTGCGGTTGCCGCTGTTGCCGCCAGAAGACCAGCGGGCTATTGTCGGCACAGCCCATTTCCCGATGCCGACGGCGCAGCTTAGCGCCCAGGGCATTGAAACTGCTGGGTTGAAGTTTGCCTTTGACGGCACCCCCGACAGCTTAAAGCTGGCTTATCGGCAGCATCCGCAGGGCATTCGCTGTATTCGATTTCGCTGGAATCAAGGCCCCAGCCAGCCGCTCACCTATCCGTTAGCGCTGACGGCTAGCTATGACCTGCTGGCGTTAGATATTGACGCTCACACGACGGAAACTTTTAGCGATCGCGATTTGCTAGCCAAAGCGCTGCGACCCATTCAAGAAGTGCAGATGCTTTCTGCCGCCGATCGCTTGCTGACTCCAGGTGATACCCTGGCTGTCAACCAATGGGAAGCCTGGTATCCCAGCGCGATCGCGCGGCGGTTGCACTATCAAGCCCATCCGGTGGCGGGGGCTGATATTGCTGAAAGCCCCTGGTATTCTTGGCGGGAGTCGATTTTGGTGTGGCCTCAATGGGTGGGGGTTACAGAGGGGGCGGGCGATCGCGCCACTGCCCTACACCCCTACTTAAACGACCTAACCCAAACGTTGCAAGCAACCTACCTGGTGTCGTTGCAGACTAGCCCACCGCTCCAACCCCAGACGCTGACGACTTTTTTGCAAGCCACCGCGCCTGAGGCGGATCCCTATGGTTGGGGGGTGTTGCAGCGTTTTGGCCTCACCACTACCTTCTCGCTGCGTCAGGCAGAGACAGGTGACGTTCTAGCAGGCGATCGCTTGCTTCAGGCGGTGCAAACCGTTATCCAACAGCTTGCCCCCCGCTACCCTGACCTAGCTCCCCATCTCCAGGTCGAGTTGCTGTTTCAGGCGGGGCAGAGCGTTAGTCTAGAGGCCGAGGCGGCTGTACCGCTAGCGGGTTTGCTGGGTCTTATCCAGATCAGTTTGCGACCAGTGATTCAGCAAGTGCAGCAGTACGGTATGGTGGCGATCGCGGGTGAAAACAATGCTCAAGCCCGCTTGCGGTTTGAATTTACGCAACCCTTTACGCTCATTGATCAATCTGACCCCAACGGCCCGCAGCTAACGCTAACGCCCACAATAGACCCGACGGGCAACCCCCAACAAACTCAAATTGAACGCACAGTTACCGTCCCGCTCAACGGCCAGGTGAATTTGCTGCTGCGGGCTGCGACTTTGCCCAGCGTTAGCCAGGTGATAGGGCAATCAGGGGCGGCTGATCAGACGTTGCCGATAGTCATTACACCGCTGGCGGTGAGCGATCCGCGCTCGGCTTACTTCACCGCTGACCCTGATCGCCTAGCGGCTGACTTTCAGACTGCTGCTGTCGCGGCGCAGCAGTGGCAAATCTTTAAACACTATGCTGAATCGCTCAACAGCAGCGAGGCTGAAACTCAAATTCAGGTGCCCACCAGTGGCAACGAACTTAAAACCGTGCTGCCCGATGTGCTGCTGTGGTCACTGCGTTTCTTTAACGCCGCTGCCGTCCCCAGTCAGACTGAACAGGGCTTAGCCCATACAGCAGCCGGTCCCTGGCTGGCAACAGCCTACCCCCGGATTGATACGCCCGCCCCCGCTACCCCAGACGAGAGCGGACGGCTGCAATACGACCATCTGCTGCCCGACAAGTGGGCCCATACCTACCGCTATTACATTCGGCCCAACAACCGCTACGGGTTGCTGTGGTCGAGCTTGCTCAAGTCTCCGGCGCTGTTTCCCGATCGCCGGGATGAGGCCGATTTAGCTGCAGCCCAGCCCGATCCGGCTGCGGGGGGGCTAGATGTCGTGCTAGATCGCATCAGCCCGCTGGCGATGCCTGTGGTGCTGAGTTCGGCTCGTTTAGATCCCCCAGCGGCTCCTGGTCAGCCTGTGCCGCCGGGACGAACTTGGGAAGTGATCATTGCCCGACACCCTGAACAAACGCTGATGGAGCGCAACCAAACCCTGGCGCGACAGCTACAGTTCCGTCAGGTGGCGTTTAGCTTGCTGCGCCGCTTTGCCTACACGGCCACCAACGGCGATGACTGGGTCAGCCGGATCAATAATCTCATGCGGATTCAGGGAACGGCAGCGGCGCAAAGCAGCCACAGACTCAGCCTCAAATGGGTTGAAAATACCTATCCGCAGGCCCTGCCCGCTGCTGCCGATGGCCCTCTCCCCGATCATATAAACTACCAGCGAATTCCCCTAACCGACGCCGACTTTGCCCAACTCAGCGCTGAAGATTTAGGGCAAATTGACGCTGACCTGCGCAGCCTAGATTTACCGCTGCGGCTGGGTAACTTCCAGCAAGGGGCGCTGGTGTTGCAGTGGGATGCTTTGCCTTTTTTCTATCAGCATCAGTTATTGGTGATTGCCCAAAGCGATTGCGTGGTTTCTCCCGTCAACAGTCTGATTCAGAAAGACTTTGAATACCGCTCTCCTATCCCCTCAGCCTGGATGGCCGGACAAGACCCGCAACCCGTGCCCTTACCTGCCCCGTTTGGCCGCCTTGGCATCCCTCCGGCTACCCTAGAGCTGGCTTTGCCCAGCCGTCAGGTGCGAATTTCGTTAAGCCAGCTTTGGGATAGCCTGCCGCCAGCGGTGCGCGATCAGTGGCCCAGTGAGCAACCTCAGGTGGAGGCCAACAATCAGCGTACCCCCTCGGCGCTGCCCGATTTAGCCGTGGTCTACCAGTTGGTGCAGGTGCAAGAAGGCAACCTAGAAGTACAGGTAGAAACCTGGGTAGCCCAGCCAGAAGGCGAACCCGAACAGTATCAGATTCGCCAGTTGGGCAAAACTTTCTGCGGCAACGTTACGGCAATTGAACCGCCGACAGCCCCCCAGAGCGACTACGGTTTGAATTTAGCCATTCGTCAGATTAACCAGGTACCGCTACAGCGACCCTATGACTTTTCGACGGTGGCTGAAACGACCCGTTATCGGCTGGCGTTTGAGGCTAGCGACCAGCGCTTGCAGGTTTTAAGCGTATTTACCCAGCGCGATCGCGATGCCCTCTGGCAAGTTTTGGCTCAAGCAACTGCTGAATCACAGCTTTTACTGGCAGCGGGTTTGACGACTGCTTCTGCCCTGCTCAACGACTGGTATGCCAGCCGCATTGTCGCCACTCAGGCTTTTTTACCCCCCGGTGAAGTTCAGCCTGTTGCTTTGCCCAATCTGACGGGGCTAGACTACCGCCATGTGCCTGCGACGCTGCTCTTGCTGACAGATGCCGCTGATCAATCTGCGATGCAAGCGCTAGCCGATCGCTGTGATGCTAAACTTCAGTTTGCTCTGTACCAGCTTTTAGGCCAAACGCCGCCACCGGGTGACGGTGCCGGGGTGGCGGTGGTGCGATCGCCCGATTTTAACGCTGCTGAAACCGCCTTTGCGATCGCCGCTGTGCCCTACCTCAGCCAGACAGATGTGCCCAGCCCGCTTCATGCCAACGTTCAATTAGACGGGCAGCAGCCCGTGCTGACCTGGTCTGGCTCAATGACCGCTGAGCAAGCCGCTGACCTGCGCCGTCTGATTTTTGATCACGCTGTCGATCGCCTGATAGCCAAACTCGAAGCGGCACAAGCCAGCAGCTTCTATAGCCCGCCCCCGCCTGCCCCGCCGCTGCCGCCTGCCGTAGAACCCAAACTGCGGCTGACGGCTGATGGCGAGGGGGCTACCTGGAGCTTGCAATGGACGGGAGAAATCACGGCGGCGGCTCTGAGTACGGTTTACAACTGGGTGCCGGGTGCGACTTATCAAAGCGGGGCGATCGCCCTGTTTAGATTGGTTTTAGCTGGGCAAAAAGCCTACGTCCAAGCGAGCGAACAAGCTCTGGCGGCGCAGCAGCGCGACCTGGCTAACCAACGGCAAACGCTGCAAAGCCAAATAGCGGTCATTGAACAGCAAATTCGCCTTCTAGAAGAATTGCCGCTCAACTTGGGCAGTAGCCAAATTGCCGCTTTACGGCGACAGCAGCAGGCGCTAACCCAAGACCTACAAGCCCTAGACTCGCAAGCACAAAGCCTACAGCAACAGCAGTCAGCGTTGACAACGGCTCAACAGCGGCTAGCGGCGGCGCTCACCCAGTTTGCCAACTTCACCACACCGGGAGAGGCCAACGCCATTGCGGCGACGCCAGCAGCAGGCGATTTTTTGACGACGGCCTATACCGTCACGCTGGTTTGGCGGGTGACACCGACTTTGCTGGTACAACGGCTGCAAGCCCAGGGCAATAACGCTGCTGCTGACTGGACTCAAACCCGCTTGACGATTCCGACCGAGACGGCGGCGCTAATCTGGCGCGACCTTTATGCAGTCGATGCGAGAAGCTGGCAAAGCCAGGTACAGGCCGTACTGGCTGGCTTTGTTCGGGGAACACCGCTGCAAACCTTCCTAACGGCTTTTAATCAGTTGATTGAGGCTAGCGAAGGCGTGACGTGCCGGGTTGACTATCGACCCTGCCAAAGTGACCTGTCGCCAGAGCAGAGGGCTGATGTGATTGTGCGGGGACAGTTGCTGCGCGGCAGGCGATCGCTTACCGAAACCGCAGGCAACCAGCTACGCGATCGCTTTGCCGCCCAGGGATCTGCCACGCAGACGTCTTTGCAGCGGCTCTTGGTGGACTTGCAAGATCGACAGGTGCTTGACAACCTCTACCAGCGCTGGTGGGTGCAGGGTTATCTGACGACGGTTTTTGATCTCAATCGTCTGCCGCCAGCCTTGCACGCCAAAGTATCGCTCACCCCGCTACCGGCTCCTACCGACTATGCGCTGATTTGGCGGGGCGTCATGACAGCTGCTGACCAAAGCGCGCTCAAACGCTGGCGTCAAGACCTGCCAGATTTAGCTCTGATTGATGCCCTTGATCAACTCATGCGGCTGGCTCCACAGCCGGATGAAGCCGATCGCCTCGATCCGGCTACCGAAACGATTGTGCTAGGGCAAGGCGCTGCCCCGGCTGTGCCGACGACGCTATCGACTCGGCTGCGCTTGGGTGAAGGTGCTATTTTGCGCTACCACGGCCTGATGACGGTGGCTGAAGCCCAAACCCTACAAACGCTGGTGACCGCTGGCGATCGCGCTGCGATTCAACAGTTGTTTAACCAATCGCTGACCCAAAGTCTGCAAGGGGGGCAACTCCACCTGATGGCTCGCCGAGGCAGTGCCAAACCAAGCGGTTTGGTTCGACTACAGCCGCTTGAACTGCCCCGCGATGTCGCCCAGCCTTGACCGATTTGACTTCAGCCTGATAGGGCTAACCCTTTTAGCCCTGCTGCTTGCCTGCTTCTATCTGTCGCTTTTGCCCCGCCGCCACCAGGAGACCCCCATGTCCCGCATTGCCGCTGATGCTCTAAAACAAGTCCAGATTACGGGGCCGCTTTGGTCGGCTGAGGTTGAGGTTTTACAGGCGATCGATTCGCAAAACTGGGCGTTTCGGACGCTCTTTCTGGAGACGACGCCCCAGACCCGCTGGGAGCAAAGCCAACTCTTTTTGCCGGGAACCCTGCTGCTGCTGAGCTTTGTGCGCCAGGTTAGGGTGCAGCCCAACGGGGAGGCAGGCGATCGCTATCTCTGGCAGCGATCGCCCGCAGAGATAGCGCCAACGGATTTATCCGTACCTGGGCTAAAAGCCAGCTTGGCCAGCGGCCAGTTGGCCTTGCTGCTAGTACAGGCCGAAGCCGCCGCTTGGCCAGCGGCAACGGGTGACCCCAGCGGCGATCGGTTTTTGCCGCCGTCGCTGCAGTGCATTGCTGGCGAGATAAGTTTGGCCGAACTCACACCGCAGTCCGGGGCGATCGAACGGCTGTACCAGGCGTTACCCCTTGAACGAGCTGCCGCCGCGTTTCAGCATCGCCAGCCCGCCTCTGAGCCGGATCAGCCCCCCCAACCTGCCCGCCTGCTGGCAGAAATAACGGTTCACAGCAGCGGGTTGTCGGTTTATGGGCAGACCTGGCTACCCTGGCAAAAAGAAGATGCCAGCCCGGTGCAGGCTCCTTTTTGGCTGCGGCGCGATTTTAGCCGAGATGCGGCAGGCAACGTCCGGCTGGGTGAGTTTAGGGTGCAGCCTGAAAAAGAGCGCTTGACCCCGGCTGAAGCCCAAACCTGGAAGGCGGTGTGGCAGCAGCTCAGCCGCTACCTGAATCCCGCCCATCCCCTAAGTGCACCTCAGTCAGAAGTGACAAGCGATCGCCTGCCGCAGTGGGTAACGCTGGAGATGACAGCACCGCTAGCTGTGCCCGATCTGTTTTGGCTGATGCCTGACTGGGGCGATCCGGCCAGCCTTCAGTTTGCCCCCGATGAATTTAGCCTGATTATCAGCGATCGCCCGCCCTATAACAGTCAGAAGCCGCCGACTTCGCTAGCTCGCATTGCCCCGACTCAGGTAGCGATCGCTGCTGCCGCCAGCGGCTTACAGCTCACCTTCACAACCACAAAGCCCGCCGCCCCGCCCCCCCTCGCCGCCGGGTCGTTGGGCTATCAGTATCAGGTGGCGGCTGACGGCATTCAAGAGCGCCTGACCACTACGGCGCTGAAAACCGCCTTTAGCCCGGTCGCCGTCGCCCGTTTTTTGCGCCATACTCAGAACCTCGCCGAGCCAGAGTGGATCCAAGCTAGCGATCCAACCCAGCAGCAACCCATCCAGCCGCCGCTGGTTTGGGGCTTCATGCCGCTCGAAAACGGCTGGGCGCAGATCCCGGTGGCTAACCTAACCGAGCAAATCTATCTCGACAGCACCCTGGAAAATCCGCTACCGACCGCTACCCCGGCTATGCTACAAGGCGCGATCGCCCTGGGTAACGAAGCGGTGCTGACCCAATACCCAGCCGAGCAACCCTGGAACCTGACCTGGACAGATGGCGATCGGCTGACGGGTACCTGGCAGCTTAGCACCACAGCGGCAGGCTTTCGCCTGAGTCAGATTGACCTAGACGTCAGCAATCCGGTGATTACCCTTAACGGCTTTTTCTGGCTGAGTCCGGCGGCACCGCGAATTGAAGATGCCCTACCCGATTTAGACGATTGGGTGACTGGGCTACAGTCTTTTGCCCTGAAAACGGCTCAACCGGATCAAGATTTATTTCCAGCGCCGATGCTGATGAGCCTCCCAGATCTGACGCTAGCTGTGCGCGATCGCAACAGCCAACAACCCTCGGCTGAACTGGGGCCTTGGCGTCTGCGTTACGAAATAGACGATCGCGTTCTTACCTGGGCCACCGAGGATGTTTCGGCGGCGACAACGGCCACGGTCTTTGCCCGCATGGTGCAGCAAGGGGTTTTACGAGCCGATACCTTTAGCGTTCAGCTACCTTTAATTTGGCAACGGCACGGGCGTCTGCCTATGGTGCAAGCTCTGCCCCTAACCCAGTCACAGACCCCCCCCAACTATGCCAGCGCCAGCCGCCAGCTCGTCCCGTTTGAATTGCCTGTAGACTCTCTGGGCTTACCGCAACAGTGGCTATTTGCCGCTGCGAGCGCGGCTAGCTGGCTGCGCCTGAGCGATCAAAGCTCGTCTGCCCCGGCTACCGACTGGCGATCGCAGTTTGATTTACCGCTGGTGGCTTTGTCCTTACCGGGGGTACTGCTCGATCCGCTGGCTGATTTAACGCCCCTGGGCATAGAGGCCGATCCGCTGGGGCTAACGCCCAATTACCGCTTTGATCTGCCCTATACCGACGAAATTAACGCCTTTGCTCAACTGCCCAGCCCGGTGGTCGATCCGACCGCTGTTTCGCCACTGCCCGACTCACCGACACCTGAAGCGCCGCAGCCGCTGACGCGCGAAACCTTAGGCGCTCACTGGCAAACCTTGAGTCAACTGGCCAGCTTAGCCAGCGCTGATGGCGTGACGGCTTGGGGCTGTTTGCAGGTTTACCAGGCTGGCCCCCCTGAAACCTGGCTTTTTAGCGTTGATGAAGTGGCGCTGGCAGAGGTGCTAACGGCTGGCGGCGTATCAGCCCGACTGCGGCAGCTCTTGAAGACCCAAGGAATAGCGTTGTCGGCGGCGGCGACGGTACAGCCCGATGGCGAACACTGGCTGCTGACAGACGGTGAAAGCCGCTACAGGCTTAAGCTCAAGCGGGGGCTGCAACACCTGATTGAACCTTTTGAATGGCTTGTGCAGCCCAGGTTTCAACTGAGCGAGTATCCGGGGACGCTGACCCTGCAAAATGGCGCGGCTACCAGCCTCTCGGCAGAGACGGCTCTAGCGGGTATTTCCGGCCAGTTTGCCGTAACCGCCGACCAGATCAGCCACCTGCCAGCGCCAACGCCTACGGCCTATACCCTGACGGCGGGGAGTATGGCCGCTCAGCTACAGGCAGACGGCTTGGCCGATCAGCGCGGGCTGGTGCGGGGATGGCCGCAGATTAACCAGCCCTGGTTACAAACCCCCGTTAGTTTTCGGGCAACAACCGATTTGACGATTCCCTATGCTTTGACCACGGCTCAGCAAAGCTTACCGCTGACGATCGATCGCCACTCGACCTGGCAGCTTTGGTTTCGAGATTTGCCTTTGCGTTTGCCTGAGGCCACAACGCTCACTACCGGAGTGTTTCAGCGGCGCGATCGCCTGTCGCCCCTGGCGCAAGATGTCAATGACCCGGAAGCTCGTTCGCGGCAGCATGATTTTTTAGCAGGCTATGAGTGGCGCTTGGCGGCGGATCCCGCCTCGACTGCTTATTTGCCCCTCTTTAGCCTGCACTTTTACCCCCTGACGCTAGAAACGGTAGCGCTAGCCAACGGCCAGTTACAAAAGGTGGTGATCATTGGACGGCTGCAGCTACCGTTAATGAGCGATCGCGAACTGACAGACTTTAGCAACGCCGTTGAGCTAACCTTTACCCCTGGCGAAACCGACGAACTCAACCTCACAGCGATCGCCCTAGTGGCCGAACAAGGTGAATGGCCCCTAGCGCTAAAAGACAATGAGGCCAGTGATGCGCCGCTGTTAGTTTGGCAAGCGGTGACGTTAACCGCAGCGGGCGACGGTCTAAAGCTGCAAAACCCAAAGCTCAAGTTTATTCTCTTCGACCACCTGTGGACGGTACCGCTAAACGACCTGCACCCCACGGCTGCGCCTGCAACGACGGCTGAGTGGATCTTTAGCGCCGCCACCCCGGCTCAAACTCAGGTTTATGCTGTGGCGGCTGAAACGGCGTATCTGCGTCCAGATTGTCTGTCTTTGACCCTTGATCCGGTGGGGCGTCACCATCAGGCTCATCTGGATATTCGGCTGGAATTGGGGCGATCGGCGGGTAGCGCTGGTGCGGCCACCTCAGGCGATCGCCTTGCCTGGGTGGGGCAAGTCAGATTTCCGCTGCTGACGGTGGCTGCCGACCCATCGCCCCAGTGGACACAGGCCACCCTTTTGGCTGCCCTCAGGCTTGACCCTACGGCTACCCCCCCCGCTAGAACGCTGGTGACCAGTTCGAAGGCGCTACAGTTTCGCTGGCAGCATTACCAGGTTTCAACCGCCAATGCCGACTGGCAACTGTTGCCCGGTATGGCTTTGCGATCGCCTCTAGCCGATGCCACTACCGCTGAAGCACCGGGATTTGCTGCGATTACCTTCGAGCTACAGCCCGTGGCCGAAGGCATCCCGACGCTGGTGCTCACCAGTGCCTTTTTAGAAACGCTGCTGTTTTGTCAATGGGGGCAGTTTTTGCAGACTGACGCCGAAAACCCGGCAGCGGTGCGCTCTGGGCAGCTTGCCCAGGTATTTGGTGCTTCAGCCGGAGAGGTGGTGTGTGCCTACACCACGACTTGGCAGGCCGAGGCAGATGCCTGGTCAGAAACGCTGCTGCTCAACGGCGTTTTAGAGGTTAAAAACCTGATTTCCTGGCCGCAGGCGTTGCGGGTTGAGGCTGAGGCTGAACCCACGCTGCTGCATCTGCCGCTGCTGCCGACGGCTTCAGGTTGGCGATCGCTGCCTCACTGGCGTCACAGCCTGCGTATTTTGCTGAACCAGCATCAGCTACCCGCTCACCTGCTAAGGGCAGGGGAAGGCAATTTGCTGTTTCAATTGCAGCCGCAAGCGCTCTGGCAGTTTTGGGCAGTAGTAGAGCATCAGCTCATTGCTGTAGAGTTTAGCGGTGATGGCGAGGCGCTGCAGATTCAACTCCGGCACGATCGCCGCTGGAGTGTGACCCAAGTCGTAAGCTGGATCGCCCCCGCTCAGTTTCAAGCCCGCTTAGAAAGCTGGGCTGCGATCGCCAGCCCCGACCCCAGCGCTGGCATAGCCCAAGAGGGCGCTGGCTATTTTGACCCGGCTTTGCGGACAGCGCTTTTGGCAGAACTAACGACTTTAGCCCAACCGCTGGTTCTGATTGAAGCCAGCGGCTACCACTGGCTCAACCAAGCGCCGCTGACAGCCCTCAGCCCGACAACGCTGCAGTTTTTACCCAACGGTAGCCAGCAGGGAATTCTTAGCAGCCCGCTCTACTATCAACCCAGCGATCCGGCAGATCCGCGCTGGCTGTTGTTGAATCTGCCTTGCTTAGGGCGTTTGCAGCCTACTGAGGCTCTGGATGTAACGGCTGCGGTACCAGCGCCGCTTCAAGGCGACCCGGTGCTGCACCTGGCTCAGCCACAGCCAGTTTCGCCCTTGGCTTTAATGCTGGCAAGCTGGCAACCGCCTGCCCCTGGTGATGTGACTACGATTCAGGTGGCGATCGCCGCTCTAGACACGGCAGCGGGTCGCACCTGGGGACGGTTAGACGCGCAATCGCTAGAAGAAAGCTGGTTCCGCCTACAGCACCCTGTGCCAGAAACGCTGCCCCGCCAGTTTCAAAGCGTAATGGCCGCTTTACCCGATTCACCTGCCCGCTTGAGCCGCGCCCCGGCGTTGAGCCAAAACATGGATAGTGGGCGTTTTGCGGTTCCCCCGGCGGCCAACCCCCTGGCAGGCGATCCAAGCCAAAGGCCGACCCCAGGTTTGTTAAAAACTCAGGGATTAGCGGCTCCGGCGGGTTTGCAAGTGCTTTACCAGTTTCAGGGGGGGACGGGCAACACCGTAGCCGATAGCTCTGGAGTGGGCGAACCGCTGGATTTGGTTTTGTTAGCTGCCCGTGAAGGCGATCGCGACAACGAAGACAACCGCGACAATCGCCGCGAAGAGACTGGCCCTGCTTGGCAATGGCAAGCCGACGGCCTCAGCCTTTTGCGACCTGCTGTGTTAATTTCACCCACCCCTGCCACCAAACTGACGCTGGCCTGTCAGGCGACCAAGGCGCTGACGGTCGAAGCTTGGATTCAGCCGACCTACGCCGCTGACTACCCCTATAAAAAAGGCCCCTTCCCAATTGTGAGCCTGTCACGACCGTCAAACTGTAGCTTTAGCCTAGAGCAAGGTGCCGAAAAGACCCGACGGGAACCGCCTGATTTCTTTGTCGCCCGGGTACAAACTTCGCAAACCAACGATGAAGGCAAGCGCTATCGGGATGATCTGCCCGGAGAGCCGTTTATTCAAACCGAAAGGGGGCGTTTGAGCCAGCGTCTTTGCCATGTGGTTTATACCCGCAACCCTCAGGGGGAAACTCGGTTCTATTTAGACGGTGAGTTGTTGGCCAGTCGCTTAGTACCGGGAGATTTTTCGACCTGGGATTTCGATCTGAGCCTAACGCTGGGAAATGAAGGCCAGCCCTATGACACTAGCGATCGCCTGTACAAAGGTAAGACCCCCTGGTTGGGCAAATACTACCGAGTCGCTATTTATAACCAGGCTTTAAGCGCTAGCCAGGTGGCTCAACACTTTGCCCAAGGCTACAGCGGCCCACTCAAAGCGACTGCCTACCCCTGGGGGAATACTGGCGTGCAGCTAGCCACCAGCCAACTGACGCAGCCCTCGCCCGTGGCTCTCAGCCGCTATGCCGCCGCTACCTTGCTACCACCAGCCTCTGCCGACACGGCCAATCCGCTGCCCCAAAGTTTTGCCGTTAGCCCCTATCTGGGCTTAGGATTTTTGCCAGCCGCCCCGGTTCCCTATCAAAGACAGTTGGTTTCAGCCGAACTGCTGTGCTTAGATCGGGTGACGCGATCGCTGCGCCCCATTGCTAGTCACCTTTGGGAAACCCTAAGCGCTCTAGAGCAAAGTTTGGTCTGGGCTAAAGAAACGCACCTGCGACTATCGCCAGAGTCACCGTTGGCGGTGTTGCGCTTTCGCGAAATCCGCCGCCTAAGCGCTGCTGATTCGACCCCAGAGGCGGTGGCGACGGTAATTACCACCTATACCTACGGCATTGTTGCTGAGTTACAGCCTGCAGAACTGCCGCTAAAACGGGTGTTTCGGCTGCGATCGCCTGTTAGCCAACTCCGCTTCCGCGAAGGGCACTTTGGCGGTAGCGTTTTACCACCGCTAGCAACGCTAAATTCCTTTGAACTATTGCCCCCCCCCACAACGGGTGCCCAGCCGCTTTACTTCACCCAGTCGCCCTCAAATCGTCCCTGGCCGTGGGGGCTGAGTGCCCTGCGGCTGAGCCTGCAAAATACGGGTCAAAAGCAGGGAGTGGTGGGGACTTTGGGCTTAGACGATCAGGCTGAACGGATACTTTGGTGGCAAGCAACTCCGTACACGGTGCAATATCGCTCGGCAACGGCGGCGGCTCGACCCACCGCCGGACTGCCTGCTCAATTTCGCTCGGCTGCGATCGCTAGCTTGCTCCCGGTAGCTTTGCAGCCCCCGCTACCGCTAATTGACGGTTTAGAACAGTTTCAACCTCAGGCAGAAGCGGGCGATCGCTGGCAGGCCATTCTGCCGGGGACGTTGCGCTACCTGATTGTCGGCGATCGCCCCGGCGTCTTTTTCAACTGTCGCCACCACATCCTGCGCCAGGGGGCTTTAGCCGCAGATCGCCCCAGTACAGGTTCGGTTTTGGTTTCTGGTAGTGTGCCTGTGCAACACCGCCTGCCGCGCCCGGTGCCTTTGCCCAGCAATACCCTACCGGATCAGGCTTTGCAGCCCTGGGCCAGTTACTTTGAACCCAATCGCAATGCCTTAGTCACCCCTGGGCCAGCCGACGAAGCCTTTTTTGGCTCAACCTTGGGCAACAATAATCTACCCACCCCAGCTCAACGGCTACGACTAGAACTGATTAGTCCGGCTGGGGGAGCGATCGCGGCGGATTGGGACGGTCAGCTTGTTTACCGCGTAGACGCCCACAGAGGGACGCTGAGCCAGCCAACGGCGTTGAGCGACTGGCAGATCACGCTCAAAGCGATCGCCAATGGTATCACAATTGCCTTTATTGCCGCAGACCCAGACACGCCCGGAGAACAACGCTATCAACCAGCCGACAGCCAGCAGCGCCAACAGCTTAAAAACTTGCTAGAACTACTGCCTGCCGGATCTACCCTGAGGCTACAGGCCGAAATTCAGCCAGCCGCCGCTGCTGACAACTTCAGCCAAACCCTGTCTTTCCGGCTGCGGCTGAGAGATCCCCTGGCGCTGCCGTTGCCGCTTCAGCCCCAGTTCATTCAGTTTGAAGATCCCGAATACAACCGCCAACTAGCTTCTCCAACGGCCTATACGGTCGCTCAGGTGCAGGTGCCCAATCCGACTGATCCCAGCCAGCCGCAGCTAGTGGGGCTAAAACTAGCCTGCGATCGGCGTGAATACAATCCCGATAGTGTTTTGTCCCTGCGCTATGACTGGCAGATAATTACGGCTGCCCAGCACTTTCAGCGCCTCAGCCTGACATTAAAACGGATTCGAGCGGGGATAGAAACGGCGCTGGCCCTCCCCCATCTAGCCCCCCGCTTAGCAAATCTTCCCAGTGCCGAACTAACGCAGTGGGCGCTGACAGATTTAGCGCGATCGCCGCTTACCCCGGTGGCTGATACTGCTCCAGCAGAAGCAGGCGCGCTCTTGCAGGCAGATGACACCCTACAGCTCACCCTCAATCTATACCGTCAGGCAGCCGCTAGCGAACCCGACCAACAGCTGGTACTACAGGTCAAAATTGTAGCGGAGCCTGTGCAACCTGCCCCAGAAGCGGCTTATGGATTGTTGCGTCGCCATCCAGACGGCGCGGTTGAATGTGTGCGCTTTGCCTGGGGAGTCAGCCCCAGCCGGGTAGAAATGATTAACGCCAGCGATCTGCAAACGGAAGTTGTGCGTCGTCGAGCCGTGTTTCAATGGACGGCTACCCAGCGGGTTGCCCAGGCAACAACTTACGCCGTCCAAAAGATTACCCAAACCGGGTCAACCGTCTGCTCAATGCCTTTTTCAGATCCGTCACCAGCCTAGCCTGAGCGGATAAAGCGCGGACTAGGAAATTGCCGACAACTTGATCGGCAGTTTGAGCGTGAATGTGGCTCCCTCTCCCAGCGTAGACTCACACCCCAGATAGCCTTTGTGCGTTTCGGTAATGATCTGATAGCTGATAGACAGACCCAGACCCGTGCCTTTACCCACAGCTTTGGTGGTAAAAAAGGGATCGAACAGGCGACGGCCAACGCTCTCTGGAATGCCGGGGCCGTTGTCAGCAATCAAAACCCCCACCCAGTTGGCGTCTAGAACCTGGGTGGTGATGGTAATGGTTGGCGCTAGAACGGCTGGATGCATTTCTAAAGCATCGATAGCATTGCTGAGGATGTTCATAAATACCTGATTGAGCTGTCCGGCGTAGCACTCAATTAGGGGTAAAGCGCAATAGCGGCGAATGACTTGAATTTCAGGAAAATCGGGTTTGGCTTTGAGACGATTGCCCAAAATCGTCAACGTACTTTCTATACCATCGTGTAAGTCCACCTGTTTAACGGCGGCTTCGTCTAGACGTGAAAAGATCCGCAGCGATTTAACAATGTCACGAATGCGCCTGGTGCCATCCTCCATAGACTGCAGTAGCTTGGGAAAATCCTGGCGTAGAAAGGGTAAATCTATCTCGACTAAGGCGGCTTCAATTTCTGGATCGCTGGCAGACTGCTTTTGCTCGTAGAGATCTAATAAGGCAAGAATTTCGTCGGTATATTGAATGGCATGTCGCAGGTTGCCATGAATAAAGCTGACAGGGTTGTTAATTTCATGGGCAATCCCCGCCACCATCTGACCCAGGCTAGACATTTTTTCACTTTGAATTAGTTGAATTTGTGTCTGTTGCAGCTCATCGAGGGCTTGCTGCAGGTCTTCTGCTTTTTGCCGCAAAGAGGCTTCTGACTGCTGTAGCGCTTGAGTTTGTTGTTCGGATGCTTGGCGGGCGGCTTCTAGCTCAGTGGTGTATTGACCTGCCCAACTGACTAATTGATTGAGCGCTTTTGCAAGTAAAGAGACTTCATCGTTGGTTTGGATGGGGGCTTGTAGCCGAAAGTTGTTGTCTTGGGTAACTTGGTGAGCCACCTGGGTCAGTTGTTCAATCGGGCTGGCAATTGCCCGACTGGTTAGGGTTGCCAAGGCGATAGCCAGACCAATGGAGACGGCCATACTGCTCAAGATGATGATCAGCCGGAACTGTTCTACCTGGTCTAGCTGGGCGGTGGCTTGAGTATAGTTTTGGGAAACTGTTTGCTGTATTCGCGTTAGGTCTTCTGAAAGTTGCTCTAGGGTGGTTGAGAGTTCGCTGGCGCTAGCGCTGCTCAGGGCGTTAGAGAGGGTTTCACTAGCGGCTTGCTTTTGATCGATGCCGTCTAACGCTGCCCAAATAGCTTGGGCAAACTGTTCGTAGGCCAGGAGCGTCTGCCGATACTGGTTCACTAGGGCTAGCAGTTGATCATCGACGGGGACGCTGGTTTGGGCGACCTGTTCGAGCTGATCGAGCAGGTGATTGAGCTGGCGTAGATCGGTGTTGAACTGGTTGGTTTCGTATTGCACCCAAATACGACTTTCGCCAGCGATCGCCAGTAACCGCAGCGGGTGGGTTTGAATACTTAAAAGCGAACGATTGAAATCATTGAGCAGTTCCTTTTGCTGATGCATTTGCTGGGTTTGCAACCGAGCAGACTGGGCGTAGTAGTGGCTGCCAATGAGACTACAAATGGTTCCCAGAATAGCGGTGCCCAGCGCCAGGGTATAGCCGAAGCTAATTTTCTTCGAGATGCTCTGATCAATTCTCAGGACTTGATTCAGGCGAATGAGTCCTATTGATAGCGGCTTGAGCATGGAATCGGCATGACTTAATCAGGAAAAAACTGACGATATGTTTGAATCATTACTCAATTGCTGAGCCTTGGCCAATCGCGTAATAACTTTCTCGCAGCATTTGATAGTCAGCGTCTTCAACCACAATCAATTCAGAAGTTTTGTACTTCTGGTTTGCTTCAGAAGCTGATAAGGCTGGCAGCAGCACATTGGTATGCTCAAGCATTTGAGTTTGCAGAGTTTGGATAAAGCCTTCCCCTAAGCTGGGATTGACCACAAACACATCTGCTGGTAGCGGGTCGCTGGTAGCGATTACCTGAATTTCTTTATCTTCTAAACCGGGTGTTTCCACATACTCAACATAGCGATCGTGCGAATCTGTCCAGGCGTCAACCTGACCCGTGCGCAAAGCTTCACAGCCTTCACGATTCAGCATTTCAATTTCGTAGTCACCTGGGTTGACGCCTGCATCTAGCAAAAGCTTCATGGGCACAATATGGCCAGCGGTAGAGCCTTCTGTGCGCATAGCTACTTTCTTGCCTTTGAGGTCGGCTAGGGTGTCGAGGCCGCTACCTACCCGCGTCATGACCATGGTGTAATAGTTAGATCGGGTTACGCCGACGATGGGTATGGCTTTGGCTCTTGCCCGCAGCAGCAAATATTCTGAAGGGCCAGCAAAGGCAAAATCGAGTTCATTGGCCAGTAGCGCTGGGGCTGCCGCCGAGTAGTTTTCGACCGGGTAAAACTCGACGGGCATTTTTAAGACATCTGCCAGGGCTTGGCGAAAGCTGCCAAAGTCTTGCTCTAGCTTGTCGAGGCCGCTGAGATCTGTCACGGCAAAGCGCAAGCGTTCGGGGCGCGGAGCGTCTGCTTCTGAACGGGAGGCGGTGGTTTTAGACAAGGTACAGCCGCCCAAAAACAGCAGGCTATAGATGAGGAAGGGGCGTCGTCTCAACATGGCAGTTCTCCGCAGGCTAAGTTCTGCTCAAAAAGATACTGATAGGCAGATTCGTACCTATTATTTTTCCCGCTGGATGGTTGGCCCTATCGGGTGAAGCGATCGCCGATTTAGAGCGAACTGGCGTTTGGGGCTTGCACCCGAATACTGGCTGCTGCATAAAATTCGCCGCGTTGCTCCAGCGTGTAATTACCCAACAGCAGTGCCAGCCAAATTTCTACTAGTGGCTGCTGTAAAGCTCGATGCAGTTCTAACAGCGGGATCTGAGTCATTTGCTGCTGTTGCATCCAAGTGGCGATCGCCTGAATCCAGGCGGAGACATTTTCGTCGTGGGCGGTCATTAGGGCTTGCTGGGCGGCTTCCTCGGCTGTAATTTGATCGATCATGGCCAGAACTTTGGTTTTGTCTACGGCCTCAGCTACCGAGTCTGCTGCTTGTTTGGCAACTTTGGCGGCGCGGCGATGGCGGCGCGGCTCCGTAAACATGGAAATATCGACCTGTTGCGTTTGGCGCACCAGCCCCTGTAGCCACGCTTCTGAAAACAGCGGTTCTTGTGGCTGGTAAGTCTCTTCCCAGGCGTTGAGTAGCCACTCGGCTTTGAGTTCGTAGAGTTGAGCTAGGTGGGTAATCAGATGTGCGCCCAGTCGGAGCTGCTCAGCTAGGGGCAGTTGGGCGATCGCGGCTTCAAACTGCGGCCAAAATTCCTGGATCTGGACGGTTTGGGGGGCAGCGGTGGCGGCAGCAAACGTGCGATCGATCGCCTGTTCTAAGGGATGAAGGTTAGACATCGCTGAGGCTCACCCCGTCGCTAGGAAGATGCCGCAGGGCACAGCCGCCAATAGGACATTCCAACGGCTCTAGACGAATGGCTGGCTCAAATTTGGTAATGCCATAGCGATCGCCCAACTGGGCTAAAACCTGGCTGAGATAGGTTTGAATTTGGCGATTTCGCAACCCAGCACAGTGAATTGGCTTGACTTCCATTAGTTTGACATCTCCCTGCCATACCGAAGCTGCGATCGCGTGTAGGGGGGCATCTTTGCGCTTATCGCGGTAGAGGTACAGGTAAGCAACGGCGGGTAAGACCAGGGGAATTTCCATCTCTACCCACTCGCCGTCAGCGCTTTGAGAAATCTGCTGCCGATAGCGAGAACGGCGCTTGGAATTGTTGTCTTTACGATTGCGATAATGCGAACGCCGTCGGGGACAAATCTTTTCATTCCAGCAGTTGTCGCCTGTGGAGCCGTGTCGCTGCTGTGCTTCAGCCGCAGACAACTGAGCGCAGGCTAAACATTTGGGGTTGACACGCCTTGGCATCCGGCTGTTGCTCGCTTAAACTCAAAAGGTCTGACCCAGGGTAAATCGCTCAAAGGGCGGTTGCATAAGCGATTGAGCGATCGCCCCCTCAGCCAACTCTGGTAGTGTAATTTTAGTGTAATGTTTGGGCGTTAATAGCAGCGATCGCCTCAGCTACACAGCCAGCAGGCAGCACCTGCTCTAAAACCTGTCTTTGGGCAATTAGCTGCTGTCGAAAGGCTGGGTCATGCTCTGCTTCGCGTAGGAGAACTTGCTGAATCAGCTCAGTCTGCTCTTGGGGCGTTTGAGCCACGTTGCAAGCCGTTAACTGATTGAGCAACTGCTCTAAACGGCCAGTCAGTTGCGTGGGGTCTGGATGGCTGGTTACCAAGCTGCGTACCTGGTGAGCGGCTTCAGTATACTCAATATTGCCTTGCGAAGCCAGGTTACTAATGGTGCTGCCAGAAATAAAGAAATTCGTGCCCAACGGCTGTTTGCTCAGGTTTTCTAGCGCCTGAGCCTGTGTCTCTGAAATCCCCGCAAGCTGTCGCACAAGCTGCTGGCTTTCTGCGAGGCGTTGTTTGGTGGCTTCGTAGTCGCGGTAGATAGCAGCTTTAATGGTGGACTCCAAGCTGTCGGCTTCGACTGTGACGACATAAGCCTGAGAAAGCTGCTGTTCTAGCTGCCGTTCGGCTTCTAAATCGCTGCTGGTAATTTTGACAATCCACAGGTTTCCCCGTTGTTCAATGCCGTGTAGGGCTAAGGCTAAATCGGCTCTTTCGGTTTGCAGTTTGTAAAAGGCTAAGCTGAGGGCGCTATAGCTAAAGTCACCTTTGAAAACTAATTCCACTTCATTAGGCGGTTTTTGAAACAGCGCTGCAAATTCACCTGCTTCAAAATTGCGGTTGACCGGATAGCGACCTAAGGGCGTGCCTGAGTGATACTTACGAAAAATGTAATCACAGCGCACCTCGCTCAAGTTGGTCTGCTCGTTGACACTCCAGTCAGCAATACAAACCTGACTCAAATCTGCACCCGTAAAATCGGCATCGGCGACCTGAGTTCTCACCAAAAGGCTACCCCGCAAATCGGCAAAGCGACAGTCGGCTCCGGTGAGGTTAGCGTCTGTCAAGTTAGCGTTGCGTAAGTCGGCCTGCTGCAAATTGGCTGCTGCTAGCTGGGTGCCCACGCTACAACTGCCGCGTAAATCGGCCTGCTGCAAATCTGCGCCAACCAGATTGGTGTAGGAAATATCTAGCTTGCGCATATCGGCGTTTTGTAAAAAGGCTCCTTGCAGATTGAGCCGTTGACAGTGGCGCTGGGAGCATTTGCCCTCGGTCAGCAACATTTGAACGGCAGCATGCGGTAAATCAAAGTAACGATTGTCTACCCTGGCTCTGTCTAAGCCAACGGTGTTTTGCAGGCAAGTGCGATAGAACTTAGCTGCTCGTAGATCGGTATTGGCAAGTTTAGAACCGCTCAAATCAACCTGACTAAGATCCAGGTTATAAAAAGAGGTGCTGCCGCAGGTCGAAAGGGCGATCGCCCAGTTTCTTAAAAACCGAAATGGAGAGCGTAGTTTTTCTGCTGTGCTGACCACCCCTGCCCCGCTAACCACCCCCGCTCCACCCAAAAGACCCAGCAGCGATTTCACTATTTTGAAGTTAATTGGCAGGGACAGCCAGGCTGATGCGGCTTGGCCCCCCACCTGGTCAGCGCTGAAAACAGCCGCCAAAACTAAGGTGATGGCTAATAGCAGCCACAGGCTGTTCAAGAAAGCTTTTTGATCAACGGCTAAAGCCAGAGTTGAAAAGGCAAGACTGGCTAACAGCAGACTGACAATCGTCAAGATCCAGCTCAGAGCCAGGAAAAATAAAAGCGCTAGGGTGTTTTCTACCGAGGCTGCCGGGATAGCCATCGAAATCAGCAAAAATACCAGCGTACTGACAAAGGTTGACCATACCCCCGCACTTAGCCCCAACCGAATCGTTTGTAAGCTCCAAATAATGGCGATCGCCGCCATGCAAAGGCCAATAAAAAAGCCATATTGTTCCCAAAACAAGGCAAGGCTAATAAAGCCACAGAGAACGCCTATACAAGCCCCTGCAGCGGCACTGAGGATCGCTATGCTAATCAATAGCAAAAGATGCAGGCTGAGGGATTGGCCAAAGACTTGAGACTGAAGATTACGGGTAATGTCTTTTTGAGAAAATTTTTTGCCAATCATCAAGTTTTTTCTCATTATCCCTGAATTTTGGGGTCGTGTTTTGTAGTTATACAGCGCTTTGAGCTAACTCAGCTATCACTGAACTGCCTACAGACGGCAGAAACCTGAAATCGCCATAATACGAAACCAATTAAACCCCCATTCAAAGGCTAAACGATGACAATTCAGGAAGTGCATTTACCCCCCCCGAAAGCCACCAAAAAATTTAGAGTGTTTAGTCGAATTGTAAACAACAAAACCATTCAAGAAATTATTTGTGATGGCAATACGGGCTTTTGTAAATGGGTTACGAGTAATTTGTCAGAGGCAGGAGATGTTAAAGCGTTTGTCGATGAAGCGATTACTTCGGCTACAAAACTCAAAATTTTAAACGCTCGCTCCGCTAAAATACAGCCACGATTTAAGTTTTTGGCAATTGGTCAACCCGATTTTTTGCCAATTGCATTTTTAGAAAAAGGATTGCGAGCCAGTGCGCCTGTGTGTCGTATCTGTCGGCGCTACAACCTTGACGACTTAATGGCACTGTTAGCCCCTCAAAACGTAGACGATTTTCCCGAAATTTTGCATCCTATTTCTATCCATTTGCAACTCGATCCCGATTTTTGGCAAAGATATGCTGGCCAAACGCTAGCGCTAGCCTGTCGCGATCGCCACTTTCAGCACCAACAAGCCCAGCAGCGAGAGGCTTCTGTCATTGTCCCCTTTGCTACGGGTTTTTTAGTGGGTCGCCATCACTTGTTAACCAACTTTCACGTTTTTCCCGATTTGGCGGTTGTCAGAGACTGCATCGCCCAATTCAACTATGAGCGAGACGCCAAGAACCGATCTCAAAATCCGGTTAACTATGCTTTTGACGCCGATTTTTGGGTTGGTAACGAAAGGTTGGACTATAGCCTGGTGAAGCTAGCTTCTCTTAGCTCTCAAGCCGAACTTGATCAGTACAAAGTTGACTATTATGCACCGGGCGACAACTTTGGCTGGCTACCCATGACGGCTAATCCAGCGATGGTTTCTCCCCCGCTGGCCTGTGATGACACGCTACTGGCTGATATTGTTGATGAAAAGCTCCGGTTGCGGTTGGCTCAGGCTGGCTTTGCGGGTGAGCCTGTCAGTTTAATTCACCATCCGCGCGGTCGGCACAAAGAAATTACTTTGTTTGACAATCGCGTACAGGCTATCTATGAAAATACGCTCGAATATATGACCGATAGCGACCTAGGTTCGTCCGGTTGCCCGGTTTTAAACCGAGATTGGGAACTAGTCGCCCTTCACCATGCTCTGGTAGTAGAAGACTGCGGCGCTGACCCGGCAGAGCCAGCTACCCCCCATGCGGCTCAGCCACCACAAACAAAAATGCTGGCGAGGGTAAAGGGAAGTGCAGGGATTCGCATTCATCGAATTGTGCAAGATTTAGAAACGTTTCAGGTCAAAAGAGAGCCAAGCTTAAATGCTTTTTTGCAAGAATATGTCCACAACCAGATTACCCGACCCAGCAAGATTTTTCTGTCGTTTATTGAAAATTTAGAACAGCCCACCACTTCTGCTCAGGATGTTCACATCTGTGCGGTTTTAAAGCAGTTAATTGAGCGGGTTAAAACCAAACTGCAAGCCAATCACTATCAGGTTTGGGTGGCTCAAAGTGAGACGCTCGATCCGTTAGCCCTGATCGACTGGATTAACGATAGCAGCTATCCTCAAAGCAACGTTGAGACTGACTATCGAGTAGGCGATGTTGCCCTGCAATTTTCGTTGATGCACAACTCAGAACATCCTGAATTAAGAGGTGTTTCTGCTTATTACATTGGCTATAAGGCCGAACGGCGATCGCATGCGGATATTGTTTTGCAAGCCTTGACCAAAGCCTTGCCAGAACTGCCCAATCGCGGTAGCCGTGCCGATGATTCGCAAAGCGTCAATGGTTTGCCTTTCTGTCAGGATGTGATGATGCCCTCTTTGATTTTGAATTTAGGGTTTTGGACGAACGCTGCGGATCGAAGGTTACTACAGGCGGTTGATGAGAAATCGGGTTCTCAGCTTTTTGAACAGTTAACCGATGGCCTAGCAAATGGCATTATTACCTGGAGCCAGAGCTTAAATCCCATGGCTGCTGTTTTAGCCGCGTCAGCCGCAACTGCACCCCTGGTCTATCGGCTGTAAGGAGACGGGCTTCTGTATCTGGCTTGACATTGTCAGTTAGCTAATTGGCCCATACTCCTTAAGTAGCCAGATGGGTTGGGTTGCTACTGCTAGAGCCACCAGAACAATGCGGATTCTTTTAGTTGAAGACGATAACCATTTAGCTGCTTCGCTGTCAGAAGCGTTATCGGCTCAGCGCTATACGGTTGATGTGGCCTACGACGGTGAAACGGCTTGGCAGCACATTAAGATGCTGCCCTATGATCTGATGCTAATGGATGTGACGCTGCCGCAGTTGAATGGGTTGGCTTTGTGTCAGCGCTTGCGATCGCATGGAGTTGATTCGCCCGTATTGATGCTGACAGCTAGAGACACCAGCAGCGACAAAGTGGCAGGTTTAGATGCGGGTGCGGATGCCTATATGGTTAAACCCTTTGACTTGGGTGAGCTAATTGCCCAGATTCGGGCGCTGCTCAGACGCGGCCAGACAGGCACAACGGCAACGCTGAGCTGGGGGAATCTCCGGCTGACGCCAACAACCTATGAAGTGGTTTATCAAGACACCCCTATTCGCTTAACCCCCAAAGAGTTTGCCATTTTGGAGTTATTGCTGCGCCACGGTCGCCGGGTGCTCAGCCGCCACTTTATTCTGGAAGTGATCTGGCAACTGGCTGATCCGCCCGGTGAAGAAACGGTTAAAGCGCATCTAAAAGCGCTGCGGCAAAAACTGCGTCAGGCGGGTGCGCCTCGTAACCTGATTGAAACGGTTCATGGCTTGGGCTATCGTCTGGGGCAAACCAGCTTGCGATGAGGGTGGTTTATTCAATGCGGGGCAGAGTGACCGTTATGCAGGTGCCCGTTTGAGGGGTGCTGCTTAAGCTCAACTGACCGCCATGTAGCTCAACACACGTTTTGACCACGGCCAATCCCAGACCAATTCCCGGTGTTTGGCCGACATTGCCGCCCCGGTAGAAGGCTGTAAAAATTTGGTCTTGAGCCTCGGCCGGAATGCCAATGCCTGAGTCAATGACCTGAAATTGCAGGGTTTCACCCACTTCTGCGATCGCTAAGCAAATTTGGCTACCGGGGGCTGAATATTTGGCGGCATTGGCTAGCAAGTTGGTCAAGATGGCATGCAGCAGCTTTTTGTCTAGATAGGCTTGCTCGTGGATTAGGTGATTTTCTAACACCAGCGTTTGTTTGGGCTGAAGCTGAATTTGCTCAAAAAGCTGTTGACAAAACGCTGCAAGGGAGACAATTTCTGGATTGAACTCCAGTTTGCCGGCCTCTGCCCGAGCCAGCGTCAAAATATCGCTCACTAGCTGAGCCATGCGTTTGGCTGCCAGTTGAATGCGATCGAGCGTGTGGTGCTGCTGCTGCAAACTGAGGCGATCGCCGTGGGCTGCGAGCAGTTGGGCTGAAACGCTAACGACGCTCAAGGGGGTGCGCAGTTCGTGAGACGCCATCGAAAACAGCCGCAGCTTG
Source organism: Almyronema sp. (assembly GCF_052168255.1). NCBI lineage: Bacteria > Bacillati > Cyanobacteriota > Cyanophyceae > Nodosilineales > Nodosilineaceae > Almyronema > Almyronema sp. Next base: position 31,842 of record NZ_JBQLZL010000061.1, read on the forward strand.
AGTTCACTCAGTTCGCGAGTTTGGCGCAGTTCGGCTTGCCAGCGAGAGAGGTAAATCAGCAGCGTAGCGGTCGTCAAGCAGCCAATCAGCAGCGTGGCTAAAGCGCTACGCAACCACGGTCGCGGCGCAGTGGGCACAAAGATAATTTGCCATTCCCGCTGCCCCAGTTGCAGGGGCTGGGTGCAGTCGAGGCCGCTGTGGCAAAAAGACTCAATCGTCGCTATCTCAGCGGTGACTGGCGGTGGGCTGACCTGCTGGGCTTGGGCGTTGTAAAAGCCCAAAAACTGCTCTGATAGCTGAGCAGTTTGATCAAAAAGATAAAAATCAATATCGTCGTTGAGGTCACTCAGCGATTCTTCTACCACGTCGGCAATGCGAAAGACGCCTAAAATATAACCCTGGATCTGCTGCCGTCTGAGTTCGGGGGTAGAGGCCAACTGGCGGTAGACAGGCACAAAAACTAAAAAACTGTACTGGTTATTGGCAGTTTCTTGCACCAGTTGTACGCGAGCTGTAGCCGCGATCGCCCCGGTATCTCTGGCTCGTTCTAAAGCGACGCGCCGCGTTTGATCCGAGGCGAGGTCATAGCCCAGGGCGACTTCGTTAGTTTGCCACGGTTCTAAAAAGGTGACGGGCACGTAGCTATCGCGGCTGGCAGCGACTGTTAAACGATCCTTGCGATCGCGCTCTGTAATCTTGGCCTGGGTCTGTTGGGTTCTAGCCTGTAGCCATTGCTCGTAGCTTGCCCGCTGCTCGTGGGGAACCAGCGGTGCCCACTCTAAGGCTTGAATGCCGGGATAGGTACTCACCACCCGGCGGACAAAGCGACTAAAGACTTGTTCGTCTACTGGCTGATCTGTGGCGTCGTACAGGTCACCAATAGATAACAACAGTTCGTTATAGCGATTGAGGGTGCGCTGTAGGGCAGTGGTTAAATTGCTGGTTTGTTTTTGCCATTCGCTTTGTTGGGCTAGCCGCTCCCAACGCTCTACCCAGGCTGTGGCTATAAACGTCATGCCCAAACCCAGCGTCAAAATCAGCCCAGCGGGTAAGTAGCGGTAGAAAGCAACCATCGCGAATGTGTCTGCCCAAACCTGTAGCGATCGCGATCGTAACTTTTATCGGTTAAAGAATTTGAAATGAGTCAATCTTTCCGATTTCTTCCCCATTTCTTTCCCAAATTTTGCTGCGCCTGCCAGTAACTTGAAGCCTAACTTAAGGACACCCACGGCCCTTTTAGGTTTCAAATTGTAGTCGTTTTTACACCTTTTTGAAAACTAAAACGTTGCCTGCCCGTTTAGCTCATCAGGTTGCCTTTTTCGGCAGCGTCAACTGTTTGAAAGGCGACGGGGCGCTGATGGATGTTCTGCTGATTTGCCCTCAACCCCTTTTAGCTGCTATGAGACGCCGACACTTAATCAAAACGAGCCTGGGCTTAGCGACAGGAATGGCGATCGCCAACGGTTTAAAAGCTTGCAGTACCCCCTCAACGACAACGGCCTCAGTAGACTCTGCCGCCGCTGGCTCCCCCGTTTCTGACGCCAAGTTGACAATAGTGCAAGGTGGCGGCTTTCCCAACAGCCTCGATCTGCACCGCGTTGGCACCAACCGCCCCGCCTACGGCATTTCCTGGGTGATGTACGATCGCTTGATGACCTTTGGCACCAAAGAACTGGCCGATGGTTCGTTGTCCTACGACTACACGGTGTTAGCGCCAGAACTGGCCGAAAGTTGGGAAATGGCTGCTGATGGTTTATCAGTTACGTTTAACCTGCGGCAAAACGCCACCTTTCATGACGGCTCACCCGTCACCGCCAACGATGTTAAATGGTCTTTTGATCGCGCTGTTTTAATTGGCGGCTTTCCCACGTTTCAGATGAAAGCAGGCGCTTTAGAAAGCCCCGAACAGTTTGAAGTGGTGGACGACCACACCTTCCGAGTCAAATTTTTACGACCCGACAAGCTCACCCTGATTGATCTGGCGGTGCCGATTCCAGTCATCATCAATTCAGAGCAGGTCAAACCCCACCTGAGTGAAGCCGACCCGTGGGGAGCCGAGTGGCTCAATGCCAACGATGCGGGCGGCGGTGCCTATCAGCTAGCAGAGTTTAGACCCAACGAGCGCATTACCCTAGCGCGCTTTGACGACTGGAAATCAGGGCCACTGCCCCAAATTCAGACGGTGATTGTGTTGAACGTGCCTGAATCGGGCAACCGACGAGCGCTGCTAGAAAAAGGAGATATTGACGTCAACTATGACCTTTCTGAAAAAGACCAGAAAGAGCTGGCGGCTATGGACAAATTTTCCATGGTGTCTACCCCGATTGAAAACTGTCTCTACTCCATTGATATGCACAGCAACCCAGAACTGCAAGGAGCTGCCAATCCCTTTGCGGATGTCAAGGTGCGTCAGGCCGTAGCCTATGCAACGCCCTATGAAGCAATTATGGAAACTGCTTTATACGGCCAAGCCGTACCCCTCTATGGCACCGGAAAATTTGAGCCAGACTCGGTGGCGTGGCCGCAGCCTACCCCTTACCAAACCGATCTGGCTATGGCTAAAAAGCTGATGGCTGAGTCTAGCTACCCCGATGGCTTTGAAACTACTTTAGCCTTCGACATGGGGACAAAAGAGTGGGCTGAACCAACCGTAGTGCTGCTGCAAGAAGCCCTGGCCGAATTGGGCATTACCGTCAACATTGAAAAAGTGCCTAGCGCTAACTTTCGTTCGGTGCTAGTTGAGAAGAGTCGGCCAATGATTATCAACAACTTTGGTGGCTGGCTCAACTATCCTGACTATTTCTTTTTCTATGCTTATCACGGTCAGGACGCGACTTTTAACGGTAGCTCTTATAAAAATGCGGCGATGGACAAGCACATCGAAGCGGCTTTGGCGAGTGAACCGGGTCAACCTGAGTATGCCGAAAACGTGACTGCATTTATTGCGATGGCATGGCAGGAAATGCCCCGTGTCCCGCTGGCTCAGCCCAAGCTATCGGTAGCTATGCAGCCTAATATCAGCGGCTATCAGTACTGGTTTCACCGCCAGCTAGACTTTCGGCAGTTGCAGAAAGCTTAGATCGACAACGATGAGGTGGCGCAACTGGCTGCTAGCGGGCTGCTCAGCGGTGGCGGCTTGAGCAGCGGGCGATCGCACGTAGAAGATATCCCCTATTCATCCTATGGCAAAGCATTCAACCGTTCGAACCATTGGTAAACGCTTGCTGGGGGCGGTGCCCAGCGTCATCGGCGTGATTGTGATTACATTTTTGCTAACGCGGGCGCTACCGGGGGATCCGGCTGCTTTTTTTGCTGGGCCTGCCGCTACCGCCGAAGCGATTGAGGAAATCCGCCGCAGTTTAGGCTTAGATAGAACCTTGCCGGAGCAGTTTTTACTCTATTTAGGCGATTTGATCCGGGGCGATCTCGGCGTTTCGCTGACCACGGGGCAAACGGTTGTTTATGACCTTACAACCCGGCTGCCAGCTTCGTTGGAGTTGACTTTGGCCGGATTGATCTTTGCGATCGCCGTTGCTTTGCCGCTGGGGATTTTGGCGGCTACTCGACCTAACTCCTGGATTGACCATGCGGTACGGTTGCTGGCAACGGCTGGGGTTTCGCTGCCGACCTTTTTTACTGGCTTGTTTTTGGTGTATGTGTTGTATTACCGTCTGGGGCTTTTCCCGGCTCCTTTGGGGCGTTTAGATATTCTCTACAGTCCCCCACCAGCGGTAACGGGTTTGTACCTAATCGATAGTTTGCTGGCGGGGGATCTGGCGCTGTGGTGGGCGGCGGCGGCGCAGCTTTGTTTGCCAGCCGTAACTCTGGGGCTGTTTGCCTTAGCGCCCTTAGCCCGGGTAACCCGCGCGGCCATGCTGGGGATTCTCTCTAGCGACTTTATTCGGACCGCTCGTGCCAGCGGCCTACCGCCCCGCCAAATTCTCTTTGGCTATGCTTTTCGCAATGCCCTGCTGCCTGTGGTTACCACCTTGGGTATTGTGTTTTCGTTTTTGCTGGGAGCCAACATTCTGGTTGAAAAGGTGTTTGCTTGGCCGGGAATTGGTTCTTACGCGGTTGAAGCGCTGGTGGCTTCTGACTATGCCCCCATCCAAGGGTTTATTTTGACGATGGCGCTGCTGTATGTGGGGCTAAATTTGCTGATTGATTTGCTCTATGTCGTGATTGATCCCAGAGCTGGAGTAGACGCATGACGACCACCTGGCAACACACCCGCTACGTGATTAGCGAAAACCTAATTACCTTTGCTGCCTTTGCCCTGTTTTTTGGCTTTTTGCTGTTAGCTGTTTTGGGAGAAGCGATCGCCCCTTATGATCCTCTGGCTAGCAATTCAGCGATCGCGCTACAGCCGCCTAGTGCGGCTCATTGGTTTGGCACCGATCAGCTAGGGCGTGATGTCCTCAGTCGGGTGATGGTAGCGGCTCAGCTAGACTTGGGCATTGCTGTGCTAGCGGTGGCGCTCTCCTTTGGGGTAGGCAGCGTTCTCGGAACCTGCGCCGGATATTTTGGCGGCTGGTGCGATCGCCTGATTTCTCGGGGCATCGACACGCTGATGGCCTTTCCGCTATTTGTGCTGGCGATGGGTTTGGTGGCGGCTTTGGGCAACACCATCGAAAACATCATTTACGCCACGGCAATTATCAACTTACCCCTTTATATGCGGGTCATTCGCTCAGAAGTGCTGGTGCGACGAGAAGCCGGATTTGTAGAAGCTGCTCGCCTAACGGGCAATGGCGACTGGCGCATTATGGCTAAGCACCTGTTTCCTAACGTGCTACCTGTGATGATGGTGCATGTTTCGCTGAATATGGGCTGGGCGATTTTGAACGCAGCGGGTCTATCTTTTATTGGTTTGGGCGTGCAGCCGCCGACTGCCGAGTGGGGGATTATGGTTGCAGAAGGGGCTACTTATATTGTCTCTGGCGAGTGGTGGCTGGCGCTGTTTCCGGGGGCGGTGCTGATGCTGGCGGTTTTTTGCTTCAACTTATTGGGCGACGGCCTGCGGGATTTGATTGACCCGCGAATGCGGACATAGGGAGCGGTGGCAGCGCTAAGGCGATCGCTGATGTTTGCTAGCTGATAGCCACATCTGGCTGCACCGTGTCATTTCAACTGGGTTAATCTTTCTGTCTTTTCCAATTCAAAAACGATGACTTCTTTTCACTCCGCTTCTGCGCCGCCGCTGCTGAGCGCCTGCTCGACTGCTTTGCTGGCGGTCGAAAATCTCACGGTTGAGTTTCGTACCCGTTCTGGCAGGGTGAAGGCGCTAGAGTCTGTTAGTTTTGCCGTTCAACCCGGAGAAACCGTAGGGATTGTGGGTGAAAGCGGCTCTGGTAAGTCGGTAACGGCTTTTACGCTGATGGGGGTACTGGCACCAGCGGCTAAAATTACCGCTGGCAGTGCCCGCTTACAAACTGACAGCGTCGCCGTGGATTTGCTCAAAGAACCGGAATCTTCTCTGCGGCAGCTACGCGGCAAAGAACTGTCGATGATTTTTCAAAATCCCCGTACGGCGCTTAACCCCATTCGCAAGGTAGGTCAGCAGATCAGTGATGTGCTGCGTTGCCACACCGATTTACCCCAAACGGCTCTGCGAGCCAAAGCCCTGGAGATGTTAGCCAGTGTTCGCATCCCAGACCCGCAAAAGCGCTACGACGCCTATCCTTATGAACTGTCTGGCGGGCTATGTCAGCGGATTATGATTGCGCTGGCGCTGGCCTGTGCCCCCAAGCTCTTGGTGGCGGATGAGCCGACGACAGGGCTAGATGTGACCACCCAGGCGACGGTGATGACGCTGATTAAAGATCTGGTGACGCAGCAGCAAATGGCGACGGTGCTGATTACTCACGACCTGGCGCTGGCTTCTGAATACTGCGATCGCATTGTGGTAATGCATGCTGGCCATGTGGTGGAATCTGCTCCCACCGATCGCCTTTTCTGCCAGCCCCGTCATCCCTACACCGCCAAATTAATCGCGGCTACACCAGAGCCGCATAAGTCTTTTGCTGACCTGGTACCGATTGCAGGTAATCTGCCCGATTTAAAGGCGGACGATTTGCCCCCCTGTCGCTTTAGCCAGCGCTGCGATCGCTATGAAGCCAACCTTTGCAATCAGACTCCCCTTGCCCGCCAATACGTTACCCCTGATCACGCCGTTGCCTGTTGGAAACCGCTCTCTGCCTAAGACCTATGACTCAACTTATTGCTTCACCCTCGCTAACGGCGCTGCCCCTGCTGCAGGTACGCGATCTCTGCAAAGTATTTCCCGTGGGTAAAAACGCTCAGCTACACGCCGTCGATCGCGTGTCTTTTGATATCCAACCGGGGGAGAGTGTTGGCTTGGTAGGCGAATCGGGCTGCGGTAAGTCAACGCTGATTCGCTTGATTACCCGGTTGCTAGACGTCACCTCTGGCAAAATTCAGTTTGAAGACACGATTCTCAGCACGATAGCAGTGCGTCAGTTTCCTAAAAGTGTTTACCGCAAAGGCATTCAGCTAGTCTTTCAAGATCCAACCGATAGCCTCAACCCGCGCTTTACCGCCTATGACACCATCACCGAGCCGCTCAAGCGCTTAACGGCGCTGCGCGATCGCCGTCAGTTGCAAGACCGCGCGGCTGAGCTAGCTGAGCTAGTGGGGTTGCCGTCTGCCTTGCTCAGCCGTTTTCCTCACCAGCTTTCAGGGGGGCAAAAAGCGCGGGTGGGGATTGCCAGAGCGATCGCCCTGAATCCTAAACTGCTGGTGCTAGATGAACCCACCTCGGCTCTAGATGTTTCGGTACAGGCGGTGATTTTGCATTTGCTGGCAGATTTAAAGGCTCGGTTGGGCATGAGCTATTTATTTGTCTCTCACGACTTGAATGTGGTCAGGCTGCTGTGCGATCGCGTTTTGGTGATGTATCTGGGTCAAATTGTCGAAGCGGGTTCGGTCGCTCAAGTCTTCAACACCCCGCACCACCCTTATACAGAAGCGCTGATTTCGGCCATTCCCAGCTTTGCCGCCAAGCCTCAGCCCATTGCCCTTTCCGGCGAACCTCGCAGCCCTATCAACCCCAACCCCCAAGTGTGCCGTTTGTATGGCCGCTGCCCCCAAGGCGAAAGCCGCTGTCAGCAAGTCATGCCAGAATTGCAGGCGGTAGCAGATCAACACTGGGTAGCCTGTCATTTTCCCGTTGGCCAGTCAGCGGGCTAACGGGGCGCAACGCTGAAGGCGGCAGTCGGTGAAAGGACAACTGTGAAGGCACTTTTTGCTTCCTGCTCAAGAGTGCGAAATACTAGAAAGGAATCGATTAGGCTAGTTGAGTTGTCTGTGCGATCGCTTATGCCCATCCAATTGCTTTGTGAAAGTTCTGATGCGTGGCTACAAGCCGTCATGGATGATTTTGATAGCTTTTTGATTGATCATGCCGCCAATGAAAAAAAAGCGTCGAGTTCAGCCCTAACGTTAGCAGCCCACTATCCTGACAAGCCAGATGTGGTAGCGGCCATGATTGATCTGGCGATTGAAGAATTGAGGCACTACCGCGAAGTGTTTCGGTGGATGTGCGATCGCCGCTTGACCGCCTCAGCCGACCAAAAAGACGCCTATGTGAAACAGTTTCGCACGGTGCTGCGATCGGGTACCGATCAGTACTTTTTAGATCGACTGCTAACGGCTGGCATTATCGAAGCCAGGGGTCTAGAGCGCTTTGCCAAAGTAGCCGCTGCCTTACCTTTGGGGCCCCTCAAAAGCTTTTATCAGTCTCTGACGCGGGCGGAAGCGCGTCATGCCGATTTGTTTCTGGCTCTGGCTACCCAATACTATTCTGACTCAGACGTGCAGGCGCGTTTAGCCACTCTGCTACAGGTTGAAGCCGATATTTTTCAGTCTTTGCCCGTGCAGCCAGCCATCCACTAATATGGCCGCCTCTGTAATTGACCACTACTTAGAACGCCATGCCGAACCCATTGTGGCTTGGTTTCAGACAACTGGCATATCTCGCCTCCCCCGTACTTACCAGTTTGTTTTGGTGATTCCGGTGTTTAATGAGGCTGGCCGCTGTTTAGAGCAGGTCTTGCCTGCCGATCTCCGTCAGACGTTGGTAATTGTAGTTGTTAATTCAGCAGTAGATAGCGACCCCCTAGCCGTCGCTCACACGGCAGCGTTTCTTAACCTGTTTCAACCCGGTGCCGAACCGATGAGTTGGGTTGCTCTATCGCAAGAGAGCGATTGTCTGGTGGTAGACTGTGCCACACCGGGCCGACAACTGCCAGCCAAACAAGGCGTTGGTCTGGCGCGCAAAATTGGGGGTGACTTGGCGTTGGCCTGTATTCGTCGGCAGGTCGTGCGCTCTGCCTGGATTCATTGCACTGATGCTGATGCTCAACTGCCGCTAAATTACTTTGACGCCGCCCCGCCGCCGCCGGATGTAGCCGTCGCCATTTATCCGTTTACGCATCAGCCGCCGCACAACAATATTGTGTTTTATGAACTCTCTTTGCGCTACTACGTGCTACAGCTAGCGCAGGCGGGTTCGCCCTATGCGTTTCAAACCATTGGTAGCTTGCTGAAAATCAATGCTTATCACTACGCGGTGGTTCGCGGTTTTCCTAAACGGCAGGCGGCAGAAGATTTTTATATGCTCAACAAGTTAGCCAAGGCGGGGCAGGTCTGGCGCTTAAAAACGCCTGCCATTCGGCTAGACTCTCGCCTTTCTAATCGGGTGCCTTTTGGCACAGGAGCGGCGATGCAGCGATTAGCCCAAAAACCCAGCTTTACGCTTTATCAGCCTCAGATCTTTGTGCTTTTAAGCCTTTGGCTGAGGTTAATTCCTGCTTTGTGGAGCGATCGCGCCGCTTTGTCACTGTCTGAACCTTTGCTAGGAGCGGCTTTGTCTAGCCTGGGGCTGGAAAAAGTGCTGACCCCTGCTTATCAGCACTGCCGCGATGTCAACTCTTTTTGTCGCTACCTCTGGGGCTGGTTTGATGCTTTTAGAACGCTGAAGTTTATCCACTACTTGCGAGATCACGCTTTGCCCAATTGGCCCGTTGCCCAGGCGATCGCGCCGCTGACCGGGTTACCCGCCTCTATGCCGCCTGACTTGACCCTATCCGACTGGCAGCGATCTAACGCCAAGCTGATTGCGCTAGAACACCAACTGCCTCTTCAGGTTGGCCCTACTGTCATGACAGCCCCCCAGCCGCCGCTGACCGGAGATTAGCGATCGCCCTCGGCCTGAGCGGCTGGCTCTATCGCATACCATAACCGGGTTGCTAATCTTTTGACGATGGCACAATTAGCTTAATCAGGCTGTCGATCATCACTGCTGACTCCATCGGCATCATGTCTTGACCGTGAAGGATTTTTTGCATCATCACATAGCTGATCAGACTACCGATAAAGATGCGAGCAGTCGCTTCTGCATGGGGCAGATTAAGCTCAGGATGAGCGGCAAAGTATTGGCTCAGCAATAACAGCACCTTTTGCGGTAAAGCGCGAACAAACAACTGCGCCAGCGCCGGAAAGCGCCCTGATTCGCCAATTACCAGCCTTAAAAAGGCGATGTATTCCTCATCGGTTGCCAGCATTGCTAACAGCTTGGTGGCGACCTGATGCAAAACCACAGTCGGTTGTTCTGCCCACGACAGCGTGCTGAATACCGTTTGAAACCGCTGCAAAGTTACCTGCTCAATCAGCGCTGTAAATAGCCCTTCTTTATCCTGAAAGTGTTTGTAAATGGTAACTTTAGAGACGCCAGCCGCCGCCGCGACGCGATCCATACTGGTGCCTTCATAGCCGCCTTCTAAAAAGATTTCTAAGGCACCCTGCAAGATTTGAGCCTGTTTAAGCTGTGCTGAGACAGAGCTAGTTGGCAGTGTGCCCATAGTGCTTACCTGCAAACGTCGATTGTTTGAAATGTTGTGACAACCTCAAGATTTGGCGATGGCTTGGAGCGTTCAGACTATACTATACCGTATAGTACAAACTAAAACAGCAGCTCACGGGTTCATCATGGCTCAGCTTGCATCGCCCCACCCCGATTCTCCCCAAGCAGACGCGCAACCTTCTGCCAAACAGGGTTTAAAGCGCAAGCTGCGTTTGCTGGTACCGCTGGGGCTGTTATTGCTGGTGGTCGGGTTAGGGGTTCGCTATGGGCTGAGGCAGCCGGAGGAGGAAGCGATTGAGCTAAGCGGACGCATTGAAGGCTACGAGACTGATTTAGCTGCTCAAGTAGGTGGCAAAGTTGTGGCGATCGCTGTGCGTGAAGGCGACCAGGTACGGCAGGGGCAGGTGATTGCGCAGCTTGATGATCAAGCCTTACAGGCGCAGCTAGTGGCTGCCAGGGCTAACGTCGCCGCCGCGCGGCAGCAGGTCAACCAAGCGCAGCTACAGCTTGACGTGCTGGCTAGCCAGGTAGAAGAAGCTCAACTGACGCTACAGCAGTCGCAAGGAGATGCGGCAGGCCGAGTCGATCAGGCGCAGGCCACCGTTGCTACAGCTCAGGCGCAGCTAGCCGCCGCCCAAGCCCAAGCCCAGCAGGCTGCTTCTGCTTTGGCACTTGCCCGTAGCGATCGCGATCGCTTGTCTACCCTTTTAGCAGCAGGCGCAATTGCCCAGCAGCAGTTTGACCAGGCTCAAACCGAGTTTGAAACTGCTCAAGAGACGCTGGCGGCTCAACAGGCGGCGGTTGCTGCTGCCCGCCAGCAGGTCAGCGCTGCCCAAGGCGGGCTGACCCAAGCCCAAACCAGCCAGATTAACCCTGAGATTCGAGCCACCCAGGTGACGCGTAGCCAGCTGCAACAAGCGCAAGCCGCTGCCCAGTTAGCTGCCGCCCAAGCTGAGTTAGACCAAGCCGAAGCGGCTCAGGCTGAGATCGCCGCCCGTCTGGAAGATTTAGACATTCAAAGCCCGATTGACGGTGTTGTCGTTAGTCGCATGGTTGAGCCAGGAGAAGTGCTAGCCGCCGGAACCCCGGTGTTAACGGTCATTAACCTGAGCAATGTCTACCTGCGGGGATACATTGCCGAAGGGGAGGTGGGCCGGGTGCGCGTTGGTCAGCCAGCCCAGGTCTATCTAGACTCAGCCCCCGATCAGCCTTTAGCGGCTACGGTGACCGCTATTGATACCGAAGCTTCGTTCACACCAGAAAATATTTATTTTCAAGCTGACCGGGTTACCCAGGTGTTTGGGTTGAAGCTGAAGATTGAAAATCCTGCGGGATTTGCCAAACCGGGCATGCCGGCTGATGGCGAAATTTTACTCAAACCGGAGAGAGACTCATGACCGCTCTGCTGACGCACTCTGCGCCTGAGTCATCCAGCGAAACTGCGATCGCCGTTCGACAGCTACACAAGCGTTATGGAGCGCTCGAAGCCCTCAAAGGAATTGATCTAAGCGTCAAGCGAGGAGAAATTTTTGGCTTGATTGGGCCGGATGGGGCGGGTAAAACTACCACCTTTCAAATTTTGGCGGGGGTGATGGCGGCTAGCGAAGGCGAAGTTACCATTTTGGGGCGGCTCCCTCGGCAGGCGCGGCTAGAGCTAGGCTACGTCACCCAGCAGTTTTCGCTCTATGCAGACTTAAGCATTGCCGAAAATCTGCGCTACCGGGCTGGGCTACGGCAGATTCCAGCCGCCGAATTTTTGGCGCGATCGCAAATGCTTCTAGAGCGGGTAGATTTGCATCGCTTTCGCGATCGCTTAGCCGCCCAACTTTCCGGTGGCATGAAGCAAAAGCTAGCCCTTTGCTGCGCTCTCATTGCTAACCCTAAAGTGCTGTTGTTAGACGAGCCGACGACAGGGGTAGATCCGGTGTCGCGGCGAGAGTTTTGGGATTTGCTGGCAGCGGTCGCGGCGGAGGGGGTAACCGTTATAGCAGCAACGCCCTATCTCGATGAAGCTGAACGCTGTCACCGAGTTGCGCTCATCTATGCTGGGAAAATTCAGCAGTTGGGAACCCTGGCAGAGCTGCGAAACAGTTTGGGGCTGAGCCGGGTAGAGGTGCGCTCAGACGATGTTCTGACGGCTGAAGCGGTGTTGAGTCAAAGCAAGGGCGCTATTGTCGATATTCAGACCTTTGGCGATCGCCTAGATGTTTTGGTGACGGCGGCTGACGCTGGTCAGCAGCAGATTCGCTCGGTCTTAGCCCAGCATCACCTATCTTTGCCAACGCTGCGCTTAGAGCAACCAACGTTAGAAAATGTATTCGTCAATCGCTTGCGACAGCAGGGTTCAGACCCTCCCTATCTGCCCTTTCCGACTTATCGCACTGGTCAAGCGAAAGGTGAAACGGCCATTTTTGCTCAAAATCTGCAAAAAAACTTTGGAGATTTTCAGGCTGTCAAAGGGGTGGATCTGACCGTCCGCTACGGCGAAATTTACGGCTTGTTGGGAGCCAATGGCGCGGGTAAAACTACCACCATCAAAATGCTGTGCGCTCTGCTGCCCGCCAGTGGCGGTGACATTCAGCTAGCTGGCGAAACCAGTCATTTGAATCGGCCTGAGGTGCGATCGCGCATTGGCTATATGAGCCAAAAGTTTACCCTCTACGACGATCTGACCATTTTGCAGAATCTAGAATTTTATGGCGGCGTTTACGGCGTACCCCGCCCTCTGCGGCGCGAAAAAGTAGACTGGGTACTCGAAACCTGTGGCCTCAAAGGTCGAGAAAATATTCTAACTGGTAGCCTGCCGGGTGGATGGAAGCAGCGAGTGGCGTTTGGTGCTTCTGTCATGCATGAGCCAGACATTCTCTTTTTAGATGAACCGACCTCTGGAGTTGATCCACTGGCGCGACGGCAGTTTTGGCGGCTGATTCGAGATTTTGCCCGACGCGGCACCGCAGTTTTGGTGACCACCCACTATCTGGAAGAAGCCGAAAACTGTCATGACATGGCCTTTATGGTAGCGGGTCAAATTGTCGCCCAAGGTTCACCTAGCGCCATCAAAACCCGTCAGCCCGGTCAACTCATTGAGCTGGTATCGGCACAAAACCAGGCGGCCTCAAACGTGCTGAAGCAACACCTAGAGGATTGGCGAGTATCTATCTTTGGCGATCGCCTGCATCTGGTTTTAGCGGATGCCGACCGCGATTTAGCCAGCGTCCGGCAGTGGCTACAAGCCGCGCAGATTGACGTTATTTCTACCCGCTTGATCCCTTTTTCTTTGGAAGACGCTTTTATTGGTATCGTACAGCGAGCATCGCAGCTATGAAACGGGTGTGGTCACAGAGCCTCAAAGAACTTAACCAGTTTCGTCGCGATCGCCTGACGGTAGCACTCGCTTTTTTGCTACCGCTGGCGGTACTGCTGATTTATGGTTACGCCATTCGCTTAGAAGCCAAAAATATTCCCCTCAGCGTTCAAGATTTTGACAACAGCTTCCTCAGCCGCACCTATGTTGAACGCTTGTTTGCGACTAACCAATTCGTGCCCACACCTTTAGCAGGTAGCCCGACGGCTGTAATCGATCGCGGCATAGCCAAAGCCACCGTGTTGATTCCGCCCGATTTTAGCCAAAAAATCAAGTCGCGGCAGCCCGTCACGGTGCAGGCGCTAGTCGATGGTACCGATGTCAACAACGCCCGCATTATTCAAAACAGCCTGCAAGCCACAACGCAATTTTTTCTACGCAGTCGGGGTTTAGCCCCGGCTGCTGTCGGCTCCTTTGCTCAAGCCTCACCGATTCAGGCTCAGATACGGCTGTGGTTCAACCCTGGTCGGCAAGAATCCCTCTATATTGTTCCAGGCATTTTTGGGGTGTTGTTGTGGGTTTTTCCTTCCATGCTGGCTGGAATTGCGATGGTGCGCGAAAAAGAACAGGGCACCATTGTACAGGTCTATGCTTCTGACCTCAGCGCTACCGAATGGCTTTTAGGTAAAGAACTGGCTTATTTGATAGTGGGTTTGGCGGAAGCGTTGGTGGTTATGACCGTGGCGACGGTGTTGTTTGGGCTGCGCTTTCGCGGTGATCCAACACCTCTCTTGGTGGGGACGATAATTTATCTAGCCGCCAGTGTGGCGTTTGGGCTATTAGTGGGGGCGCGGGCTGGCAATCAAACAGGGGCTGTTCAGGGAACGGCGATCGCGGGCTTTCTCACCGCTTTACTGCTATCTGGATTTATTTATCGGCTAGAAAATATTCCTTTCCCGCTATCGCTGCTCTCCCATGTCATTCCCGCTCGCTACTACATTGAAATTACCCGCGATGCTTTTGTCCGTGGTACAGGCTGGCTAGGGGTGGGATATGCTCCGTTGGCGATCGCTTTAATCGGCGGCTGCTTTTTGGGGCTGGCCAGTCGCCTCTTGCGGCGGATGCAGTTTCCCGATTGAAGCGGAGGTAGCTAAAAGCAACAGACTCAGGCAGCGGGCAAAATACAAGTTTTCTATCAGCGGCTTTCAGCAATCTGAGTATCTCAGCCCCGGTGGCTACCGCTATCCTTCAGCCCCCCAATCTCTTGCCACTTACCCGTAATACCGATTCTTCAAAAGAAAGGTACAGATGAGACTGACGAAACGTATGCAGAGCCAAGACTGTTCAATTCAAAATCGAAAATCCAAAATCGAGAATTGATATAAACCTGCTAGTGGCCTTTCTCCCATGAACCCTTTTCGTTCACTGCTCAATACCCGCCTCTGGCCGCTAATTTTGAAAGAGGTGCGGCAAATCCTCAAAAACAGACAGATTATTTTTCTGTTGTTGTTTCCGCCGACGATTCAACTGCTTGTTTTTGGCTTTGCCCTCAATCCTGAGGTCACTGGCCTGAGCCTGGGGATTGTAGACTATAGCCACGGCTCAGCCAGCCGCGAGTTTGTGGCGGCGCTGGTAGCCAACGACGTGTTTGTGGTTGAAACTTTTCCGCCCAGTGAGTCGGCGTTGGCTCAGCAGGTACGCACTGGCAAAATTTCGACTGGGCTGGTGATTCCGCCTGATTTTGAACAGCGGCTAACGGCTGGCCAGTGGGTGGACGTGCAGGTGCTAATTGATGGCGTTGATGCCAACACGGCTGGCATTGCCCGTGGCTATATGCAACAGCTTATCAGCCGCTACGGCCAAACGCTGAATCAGCTTGAGCAGGTGCCAGTGGCGGTGGCTGTTCGCTTTTTGTATAACCCAGGCTTGCTGAGCAGTTGGTTTTTTGTGCCAGGGGTAATTGGCATTGTCCTCACCCTTACCGGATCGCTGGTGTCTTCTTCAACGGTGATTCGCGAAAAGGATGTAGGAACGTTAGAGCAATTATTGATGACGCCTGCAGCAGGTTGGGAAATTTTGGCCGCTAAAATAGTGCCGCTGTTTGGGCTGCTAATGGGAGATGTGCTGCTGGCTTCTGCGCTTGGCTGGCTGGTCTTTGGTTTGCCTTTTCGCGGCAGCTATTTGTTATTTTTGGCTTTGTCGGCTGTTTATGTTTTTGTTTGCATTGGAATAGGCATTTTGCTAGCAACCTTGGCTCGCAATCAGCAGCAGGTGATTTTGACGTCGTTCTTTTTTAATGTGCCGCTGATTCAGCTTTCTGGGGCGATCGCTCCGATTGAAAGTATGCCAACCTTTTTTCGGCTGCTTTCTTTTTTTGACCCGTTGCGGCACTACGTTACCATCGCTCGTAGTCTCATCCTCAAAGGGGTGGGCTTGACGGTTTTATGGCCAGAAGTGGCTTTGCTGATCGGCTTTGCGCTGTTGCTGCTAGGGGTTAGCATTGGCCGCTTTCGGGCCCAGCTGAACTAGGCGATCGCCCATAGCAACAAACCCCGGTACCTATGACGTTTGAGCAGAGAGAGACGGCTCGGTCGTATAGGCATAGCGCACGCCCAAATGTTCAGCGATTTTGTCGAGAATATTTTCACGCCGAAAAGGCTTACTGACGAAATCGTCACAGCCAGCCGACAGGCTAGCGGCTTGGTCTTCATCAAAAGCGTTGGCGGTTAAAGCGATGATTTTGATGGGATTGGAGGGTAAAGAGGGGCTATCGGTTTCAGGTTTGCGGGTTTGCTCCCACAGACGAATGCGGCGGGTTGCTTCCAAGCCATTCATCACTGGCATTCGCATATCCATCCAAATCAAATCGGGTTGCCAGCTTTGACAGGTTTCTACGGCTGCTTGGCCGTTGACGGCTTCACATACCTGAAATCCTAAACCTGTCAGCATACGAACCAGTAGCAGACGGCTAACGGCATTATCTTCAACCACCAGAATGCGATAGCGTTTCTCGCCGGGAGCCAAGCCCGTCACCTGATGGGCGGCATCAGGCGATCGCTGCGGTGCTATCTGAGGCTGATCGACGCAAATGTCAAACTGAAAAGTCGTGCCCCGGTTCAAGGTACTGCTCAGCGTAATTTTGCCCCCCATCAGCTGAACCAGTTGCTGACTAATCGGTAAGCCTAGACCCGCCCCGTCACCCGATTGCTGACCGACTTTTCCTTGCATAAAAATGTCAAACAAACTGTCAGCTTCGTCGGGAGCAATGCCGGGGCCTGTATCTTCAATGGCAAAGCAAAGGCGTGACTGCGGCTTGGGGCGATCGCTAGATGGCGTTGGCGCTTGAGCGCTGGCAGGCGAGAAGGGAGGCGTGTCTTCGCAAGCTGAAACCCGCAGCACTACCTGACCCACCTGAGTAAACTTGATGGCGTTGCCCAGCAGATTAATCAAAATCTGCCGCAGCTTGCCTTCGTCGGCAGTAATGAGTGGCGGTACCGCAGGCGATCGCTCAAAAATCAGCTTTAATCCTTTAGAGAGGGCTTTAACCTTCAGCATGGCTTCGAGATTATCCAGAAGCTGATGCAGGTTAAAGTCTGTTTTGTGCAGCGTGACTTGGCCAGACTCAATTTTAGAAATTTCTAAAACGTCGTTAATCAGCGCCAGCAGGTGCTCGCCGCTTTGGTTGATGATATCGAGATATTCTCGCTGGGGCGAACTGATGGCAGGATCGCTGCTGATGAGCTGGGTAAAACCAAGGATGGCATTGAGCGGCGTACGCAATTCGTGGCTAACCCTGGCTAAAAACTGGCTTTTGGCCTGAGAGGCCATCTCGGCGCGAATTTTCTCTTGTTCAATCTTGAGCTTTTCTTCAGCTAACTGAAGGCGCTGCTGCTGCAATTTCAAAATAGCGTAGCTTTCAATTAAGCCTGCGGCAACGCCCAGAGCGACCAAAGCGGGAATAACAGGAATCCACCAGCCGCTGATAAAAGCCAGGTAGCTACCGCCTAGTAAGATCCCTCCCGATAGGGCAATAAAAGCCAGCAAAATTGCCAGTCGAGCAACAATTTTCTCCCCCTGGCGGTTGAACTCTAGCAGCCAGCCGTAGCCAACTGTGCCTACCCCCGACCAGATCAGCACCCAAATCCACTCCCAAGGCTCTGCCCAAACTTGAATGACCGGGCGACCCTCAAGGGCGCTACTGAGCAACTGGCTGGCAATGTTGGCGTGAATGATAACGCCTGAAGTTGATGTCGGCGAATTGATAAGGCCGCTGCTGTAAGGGGTATAAAACAGATCGTTGAGACTGGGGGCGGTACTGCCAATGAAAACAATGCGATCGCGAATCAAGTCGGCATCAAATCGACCGGCCAAAACGTCTGTCAGTGAAATGCTGGGAAAGTGCTCTTGATGACCACGGTAGTTCAGCAGAATTTGGTACCCTCCCATATTCGTGCGCACATATCCGCCATCGTTAGGGCGCAGCGGCACAAAAAGACCTTGCCCTAGCCGATAAGAACTACGCTCGGCATCTAGTACCTCTAACGTAACTCCCTGAGTTGACAGGTACCGTAGCGCTGCCTCTACGCCCAAATTGAAGCGCACCTGACTGTCAGCGTTGTAATGAGAAAGCAAAGCCCGACGTACCTTGCCGTCGGCATCGACAATTAAATCGGTTAGCCCCACTTGACGATGGTCATCTAAAACATCGGGGGGGCCAACTGTGCGCCCTACCACCTTTTCGACCCCTATCAAATTAGGGGTTGACGCCATCACCTGAATCCAGCTTTGAGATCCAGGCTCGACAGGCAGGTTGCGATACATGTCTAAGGCGATAATGCTGGGCTGCTGCTGATTGAGCGTTTGGATAAGCTGGGCTAAGGTGGCATCTGATAAAGGCCAGTGTCCTAAACGATCAATGTCTGATTCATCGACGGTTATCAATAACAGCCGCTCGTCGATAGATTCCGTCGGGCGCAGGCTAAAAAAGCGATCGTAGATGTTCCACTCAAGTAATTGAAAGCATCCCGTAAACTTAACGGCAATGACACATACCGCCACCAACGGAGTTGTAATTAAGACAGCAGGCCATCGCATTTTGATTTTTAACTTAGTTTTCCCTCAGTTCTAAAAAGGGTTGGTTTGCCAGCTCGGCCAAACCTTCTGACTCTAGCAGTTGTCTCCAACTTTGTGTGAGAGCGGCATTTTCCGGCTGTGGCTGCTGTAGCTGAATTAAACCACTTAGCATGTCGTACCAAACGCCTGCTTGTCCGTAATCAGCGGTTTGCTGTACGAGTGAGCGTTCATTGGTATTTGTGTCGGCAACTGTTTCGATCCGCTGAATGTAGCCATCGACTAAGGGCATGTCTGTTTGGGTGGGTTGGCACATCAAGGCAAGGGACCAGCGATAGGTCGCTCCCAATGCCAGCGGCGGGCTATCTTCGGGTAGCTGAATTCCCATAATTCCACCCTCTGCGGGCAAAGGCAACATTGCCTGGTAGATTCCTCGATTTTGCGGGTCTCTCAGGGTAAAGTGAGCTTCCTGAGCCACAGTCGGGGGCACGTATACCCAAATGGTTGGGTGAGCAGCCACCGTCAACCCAACGCGAGAGGTGGGCAGCAGCGCTGTGAGCGGTACGGTGTAGGCTTGGTCTTGACTGCATTTAACCTCGGCAGGCCGCGAAGCCCCCCCGCGCGAATCGTCTGCTGGGTCGGTGTTGGGGGGAACGAAGCGGACGACAGGTGCCGGACTGGTGGAGTTGGCGTAAGCCCTTAACTGTTTGGATTGGGAAACCCCTTCAGCTTTGGCTGGAGAATAGCTTCCCCAGCTGATGGCTACCAGCAGAGAGACAACACTCATCCCTAGCAGTTTGTGGGCTAAGCAGCTTGATTTTGTAAGATTCATCTGCGTTTCTCCTAAGCTTACAAGTTGGGTTGAATAATCATTTTGGGGTCTGTCTAGCTACAGGGGGCTTAGGTAGATGCCGATTGACGATAACGGTGCGATCGCTTGGTAAATGGTAGCCAGGAAAGTCTCGGATTATACAATAGCCTACCCAGACGTCAGCACACCTGCACCACAAAGTAATGTTTGCTTACAGCCAGTTACCAATGAGGACGAAGGGTGCCCAGTAAAAGGGATGATGGGTCATATCTTCTTCATGTAGGAGGGTTAATTGAGCTAGCCTGAGGGCTTCGGCTTTGGTGTTTTCCGGATGTTGGGTCAGTTGGCGATAAAACTCACCCATCAGTTTGGCAGTAGAGGCATCATTAACCTGCCAGAGGGTTGCCAGCGTGCTGCGTGCGCCTGAGCGCAAAGCCATTCCTGCCAGACCGAGCGCAGCGCGGCTGTCGCCAGCAGCCGTTTGACAGGCACTCAAAACAAGCAGTTCTAGCGGCTGGTTTGGGTTTTGTACTCGCGGCTGTAGCAGTTCGTCTAGGGCGGTAACGTTAATTCGGCCATCCCAGGTGACGAGAAACGTTTCTTCGGCTGCGGAGCTAAACTGACCGTGCGTGGCAAGATGCACAATCGGAAACGGAAAGTCGTTGAGAGATTGACGCAGTTGCTGAGTGGTAAAACGCTGGTTGAGTAACTGCGTAGCTGGCAGGGTATCGGCTACTTGATCTAGCTCGACTTCAACGGCTGGTAGGGCTGAAAATCCTTGTTGGGACTGGCTGAGTCCGGCGGTAAGGGCTTTGAGTCTCTGAGTATTGAGCGATCGCGGTTCGAGCAACTGTAATCCTGGGCTTAAGGCAATGCTATAGCGCTCAATTAGGTACTGATCACCATCGTATAAAGCCGCCATCGGCAAATTACGTAGCGAGCCGTCTAAAACAAAGACTAGTGTTTGAATTTGACTTTCGGCTAGGGCGGCTTCAGCGGGGCGAATCAGCCAATCATAAAGCTGCTGGGATAGTCGCAGCCGATCTTGCTCAAAAAAGTGGGGATTGAGATAAAGCTGCAATTCGCCAATTACCTGTTCTACGTCTGCCTGGGGCAGTTGGGTTTCAAAGTGAAACAGGGGTTGTCCGGGGCGAGAGACAACGACGGCTAAGCGATCGGGCAAAATGATGGGATAAATAACCGCAGCCTCCGGATCGACGGTGTCAATAGCGCGAGGGCTGGCTTTCAGGCAAGCTTGTCGAAAGAAGTTGTTGATTTCGGCTAGCTGTAGCGCTTCGATCAGTTCACGGGCTTGTTGCAGGTTGGTTTGGCTGGGATGAGAGGTTAACAGTAAGGCTACTAACTCGCGATAAACTGGCTCAACATTTTCTTTAAAGGAAAACTGCAAGTCGGGGTTGAGGGCTACTAGTTCTTGGCGCAGCGCCTGCAAATGTTCAACGGCTCGACTGTAGGCGGCGATCGCAGCGGCGGTTTGTCCTTGCTGATGCAAAATTCGGCCTAACTGCCACTGAGCAGGTGCGGCAATATCGGTCGCTTTCATGCTTTCGGCTAGGGTAATGGCCTGTTGGGTGGCTGTTTTGGCATCTGGCCACTGCCCTAAGCTTTCGTACAAATGACCGAGTTGTTCTAGGGCATAGGTTTCTGCTCGTAAATCTTGCAAAGTCTTGGCGGCTGTAATTGCCGCTACTAGCCGCTGCGCTATCTGACGAGGACTGAGCAATTCGGCGGTTAAATCTGGAGATTGACGGCGGCGGTTTGTGGCCGCTGAGAGAGCCATCAAGTTAGCAGCAAAATTGACCTCAGCGTATACGGCCTCACGGCTGGGGGGCAGGGTAGCTAAGTCTGCTTGGATCTGGGGTAGCAAAGCCTCAGCTGCAGCAGACTGATCCATTTCTAGCTGCAGACTGAGCTGATTGAGCAAAGCCTCTACCCGAAACAGCGCACTAGGGGCTAGGGCGGCTGCTTGTTGATAACGTTCTAAGGCTGCATCGCTGGCTTGCAAAGCTCTGAGCGTGTTGCCTAAGCTGAGCAGGGTAGGGCTAACCTGATGGGTAAACACGGGCTGGGTAGCCGCCAACTGCTGAGTGAGGCTCAGGCTTTGTTCTAGCAATGTTTGAGCCTGAGCCAAATTGCCGACTGAGTGCAAAGCGATGCCTAAAAGTCTGAGTCCGGTGGCTTTGATAGTTTGATCAGCCTCAGCCTGCAGCGAGTCTAAGGCACGCTCTAATAGCGTTTGCGATCGCCGATAATACCCCAGCGCCTGTAGAGCTTTTGCCTGATTAATCTGGCTGCCTAGCTGCCCGGTGGTATCCCCTAAATTTTTGTGCAGATCTTCGGTTTGCTGCCAGGTGGCCAGCGCCGCTTCCGGTTGCCCCAACGCTAGCTGTAGGTTGCCCTGGGTATTGAAACCAGCCGCTAATAAAGAGCGCACCGTCTCCGTGGCGGGCGACAAGCCTTGGAGCAAGCTGAGGCTGTTGGCATTGGCGCTTGTGGCTGCTTCCCACTGCCCTAGATTGAGGTAGGCCAGTGCTAGATAATGCAGCGATCGCGCTTGCTCTAGCCCGTTTCCTTGAGTCTGATAATGCTGTTGAGCCTGCTGCCAGATCTGGGCGGCCTCTGCCAACCGCCCTGCTGCGAAGAGGGTTTTACCTTGCTCAATCAGGCTGCTAGCGTCGAACGCTTCACCTGGGTCGAGAGCCACTGCTGTTTTTGCAGCGGGTGCTGGCCAAAGGGCTGCCGCTGTGTGAGCGGTTACCGGAGAAGCGATCACCACCAGCAAAAAGCTCATGCTGGCCAAAGCGACAGCAAATAACCGAGGAGGGACTTTAGGAAACCGCAGAAAAGGCATGAAAATATAAAAAAGATTAATTTATGATTTGATAGTTAGTTTATGAATGAGATCTTTTTAAGAATTGTTTAAATCAAGAATGCAATAGGCTACATTGATTCAGGTCTGATCGATAAATTCAAAGAAGATAATAACCAGCTTGAGACAGGTTTTAGCCAATCTGATGAAAAAGTTGATAAAAAAGGTTGCTTTTAGCCGCTTTACCAGATTTGTGCCTGTCAGAACCCCCTTGAGTGAGGTTTTTTTATTGGCCTAATTGCTGCTTACCCAGCCATTATTACTGATTTACAGGCTTGAGTTGAACAGACTGCAATTACCTTTATCTCAATTTTAAGTTTTTGACTTTGAAGATAAACTTACTGGCGTCAAAATTTCCGGATCTCAGTGATTTCTCTCGTATGACGCCCCAGCTTCAACTGAGAAAATAGCTTTACCAGGAATCGTTTAGATTAAGAGGCGATCGCCAATGTCCCTGCAATTTTCAGGTCGATTAAAACGTTTACAAGGGTGGGGATTTGTCGGGTTGATATGGGTCGGATTGGGAGAATGTCAGTTGCCGATCAAGGCTCAAATTGTGCCAGATGCGACCCTGCCCATCAATTCAGTCGTACCGACCGGATGTACAAACTGCCTGATAACGGGGGGAACGCCTGACGCCAACCATCAGGTGCTCTTTCATAGCTTTGAGCAATTTTCTATCCCGACTGGTGGCAGCGCTTTTTTTCAGCCCGATGGGGGGCTGCTGGGCACGCTAGAAAGCATCGTCACTCGCGTGACGGGTCAGGGAGCAATTTCAAATATTGACGGTGCGATCGCCTCTCCGGTTACCCTTTTTTTCCTCAATCCCAATGGCATTGTCTTGGGGCCTAACGCCTCTCTGACTATTGGCGGCTCTTTTATCGCCAGTACGGCGGATAGCTTGCAGTTTTCGGGAGGCGGTACCTTCAGCGCTGTAAACCCCCAGGCTCCGCCGTTGCTGACACTGAGTACCCCGGTGGGGCTACAGTTTGGGGGCAATCCAGAGCCGATTGTCAATCGTTCTCAGGCTGCTAGTGCCTTTCCGGCTTTACCCGTGCCGCCCGGTCTGTTAGCGGCCAATGCTGGCTTAGAAGTGATTCCCGGTCAAACGCTAGGTTTGTTTGGCGGCGCAGTTAGCCTAGAGGGGGGTAACCTGACGGCGCTGCAAGGACGAGTTGAAATTGGCAGTGTTGCAGGTGGCACTGTCGATTTGACCCCAACGTTTAACGGGTTTGCCGCAAGCTACGAAAATGCTCAAGGAGGGGGTGATATCCGGCTGAGCCAGGGATCTCAGGTGAATGTGAGTGGCTTAGGGGGCGGGCAGGTGCAGCTGCAAGGCCAAACGGTGGCAGTGCTAGACGGTTCGCAAGTGCTGTCTTACACCCTGGGCAATCAACCCGGCGGAAATATTGACGTAAACGCGATCGCTGCTGTTGAAGTCGCAGGTGCCAATGGCCCTATTCTCAGCGGTTTGCGTACCGATACCCTGGGTGACGGTGCGGGGGGAGACTTAAACATTCGCACGGGGCAATTGCGTATTAGCGATCGGGCGTTGTTGTCAGCTTCCACAGTCGGCCAAGGCAGTGGCGGCGATCTGACCATTCGCGCCCGTGATTTGATAGAAATCAGCGGGTCTAGTTTTGAAACTTTGCAGCAAACGTTGTTTTTAGGCGCTATTCAAGGCACTGTGCAGCTTACGGATGCTGAAAGTGGTTTGCTAGTCGGCACCGCTGGGCCAGGGGCAGCCGGACAATTGAGCCTAGATACCCGCCGCCTAGTACTCCGTGACGGAGCGCTGATTTCGACCACGGCGGCTGGTTCGGGGCGGGGGGGAGATACCTTGGTCAACGCCAGTGAGTCGGTAGATATTTCTGGTTCTTTGTTTTTAACCGGAACGTTGCAGGGAACCACCCAAGCGGCTGGTAATTTGAGGCTCGATACCCAGCGTTTGACCTTGCGAGATGGGGGGTTACTGCAAACGTTTACGTTTGGCTCTGGGGCAGGGGGTGACCTAGTGGTAACTGCCACTGAATCGATTGACCTACTGAGTACGCCTTTAGGGGCGATCGTGCCGACGGGCATTTTTGCCAATAGCATCTTTGGCACAGGCGCGGGCGGCGATATTGCCGTTACCACAAATCGGCTGACTATCAGCGGCGGCGCTCAAATTGGCAACCAAACCGGAGCTTTGCTGGGGACGGGGCTGATTCCTTTCGGTGGTCCTGCCGGAGACGTTATCCTCACGGTGGCGGATACGGTGGAAATTTCTGGTTTTTCCCCTGACAGACGCTTTCTCAGCGGCCCAGGAACAACCAGTTTTAGCGGTGCCCCGGCGGGTGACATTCGCCTGACCACAGGCAATCTCACTATTCGTGAGGGGGCGAATATTTCGACGACGACCCTCAGCCAGGGAGCAGCAGGACTTTTGACAGTCAATGCTGCTGGCGTAGTAGATCTGGTGGGTCGGGGCACCATCAACCCCCTTGGCATTCCGGTAGAGGTGCCCAGTAGTCTGGTGTCTTCATCGGGTCGGGCTGACTTTCCGGGGTTAGTAGCCAGCGGAGCAGCGGGATCGCTCCAGATTACAGCCGGAGAGTTGCGTATTCGTGACGGGGCAGAAGTGGCTGTTAATAGTTTGGGGACAGGTAATGCCGGTACGGTTGAGGTAAGGGCAGGGCTAATTCAGCTAGACAATCAGGGTACGATTACGGCTTCGATGGTTTCTGGGGCAGGGGGGGATATTGACTTGCAGGCACAGACGGCAGTGCTGCTGCGGCGAGGTAGCCTGATTTCAACCAATGCGGGTAATACCGATGGGGGCAACATTGCCATCAATACGCCTTTTTTAGTTGCCATTCCGCAAGAAGACAGTGACATTACTGCCAATGCCCAGCAGGGGCGCGGTGGGCAGGTCGTGGTGACGGCTCAAGGCATTTTAGGAACAACTTTTCGAGAATTTCTCACACCAGAGAGTGAAATTACGGCTACCTCAGAGTTAGGGCCACAGTTTAACGGCGTTGTGGTACTCAATACGCCTGATGTGGATCCTAGCTCTGGTTTAATTGAACTACCGACAAATTTAGAAGATCCCAGCGATCGCATTGTCTCGGGTTGTCCTAGCGATCGCGGTAATCGCTTTGTGGTGTCTGGGCAAGGGGGCTTACCGCCTAGCCCGACGCAGCCGCTACAATCGCCACTGGCCTGGCAGGACTGGCGATTTTTGCAACCTGAAACAGCCACCGCCCCTTTGGTGACTAGCACAGTGCCAAATCGAACCATTGAGGTTAGCGCCGCTCCGGCAGTGCGATCGGCCTGGGTAGAGGCCACAGGCTGGCAGGTGGATGCAGCCGGACAGGTGAGTTTTATTAGCCAGCAGCCTGCCAATGCGGCTCAAACTGCTCAGGTGGATCTTGTTGCTACCTGTCAGCCGATAAGGTCATCTTTGTAGGTTTGCTATTGGAGCTAAATGCAGAGGGCAAAGGGCAGAAGCCTTTCTGTCAGCGGCTTTCGGCAACTGAAGTGTTTCAGTGCTGGTGACGATAGCTGTACGTATTCGTCAATGTAAAGAGATAGGGCGGCAGGCTGTTCTACAGAGGGCGCTGAGACGGGTTATGTCAATTCTTGATTTTCGATTTTCGATTTTGAATTAAACAGTCTTTGCTCTGCAGACGTTTCGGCATTCTCATCTGTACCTTTACGTTGAAGAGTCGGTATTGGCTTGAGGCCGAGGGCAACGTTGGATCGTCACAATATGGTCATCAGTTGGTCATCTCTGGCTTCTAGAGTGAAGATTAGCTGTGCATGAGGCAACTGTTATGGCTCTGGCATCATTGATATCAATCACTGCAGGCCCGCTGGTTATTTTGGCTCTGCTATTATTTTCGGGGATTCGTGTGCTTACCTGGTTATTTCCGCTTTCTTCGGAAGTGCCTGAAAAGAAGCCATGAGACGGTCTTGCTAAAGTCAGACGGCAGAGGGCAAAAGGCAGAAGGAAAGGTTTTCTGTCAGGGGTTTTTAGCT
This sequence comes from Almyronema sp., assembly GCF_052168255.1. NCBI lineage: Bacteria > Bacillati > Cyanobacteriota > Cyanophyceae > Nodosilineales > Nodosilineaceae > Almyronema > Almyronema sp. The sequence continues at coordinate 57,817 of NZ_JBQLZL010000061.1, forward strand.
ATTGAAGGATTTCAATACTTGGGGCGGTAGCTCTACATAAATCTGCATGGCTATAGCCAGACAGTGAGATGGGGGAAGGGTTGGGTACTTTAAAACTGAGACAGCTTTTGCCTCTTTAGCCACTATTGCAGTTGCTGAATTCTGTTTTCGCTGCAGCCTTAACCCTCTTTTTAAACCGTTTCACCCACGATGGACATCGAACAATTTCACTGGACGGTATCCCACGGCTGGAGGCTACAATCACCTGCTCAAGCGAAGCTGTCAGCCCAGTTAGTGCTGATATTTGGCTCAGCTTCGGCCTTGCAAGACCTCACCCTGATGCAGCAAGTTCGCTCAGCCTATCCGCAAGCGACGCTGCTGGGATGCTCTACTGCGGGTGAGATATGCGATACCTGGGTGCGGGATCAGTCTTTGGTGGCAACTGCAATCGAATTTGAATATACGACTGTGCAAAGCCGCGCTATTGAACTGATTCCAGGGGAAAGCAGTTATGAGGCTGGTAAACGGCTTGCCCAAGCTTTTGAAGCCGAAGACCTGACCCATTTGTTTGTCCTGTCTGATGGTATTCAGGTTAATGGTAGCGATCTGGTTCGAGGACTGATGGCTCATTTGCCGCCAGAGACGACTTTGACTGGGGGCTTATCTGGCGATGGCGATCGCTTTCAAGAAACCTGGGTACTGTGTGACCAAGTGCTGCAGCCCGGTTTGATTGCGGCTGTAGGGTTATATGGCGATCGCTTGCAGGTGGGGGTTGGCTCTTTGGGAGGCTGGGCACCTTTCGGCCCCAAGCGCACGATTACCAAATCAATCAACAATGTTTTGTATGAGCTAGATGGTCAATCAGCCTTAGCCCTCTACAAAAATTACCTGGGAGAACAAGCCGCTGATTTGCCTGCTGCTGGTTTGCTGTTTCCCCTGAGCGTTCGTTTAGAGGGGGCATCCCGCACTGTGGTACGAACGATTTTGTCGGTGGATGAAGCCGCTCAAAGCATGACGTTTGCCGGAGATGTGCCGCAAGGGGCGACGGTTCAACTCATGCGGGGGAGCTTCAATCGTTTGGTTGATGGGGCGATCGCGGCGGCTGAAACGAGTTTGGCTCACTTGTCAGCCCAGCCGCCAACGCTGGCAATTTTAATTAGCTGCGTAGGGCGCAAGCTGGTTTTAAAGCAGCGGGTTGAAGAAGAAGTTGAAGGCGTTCGCAGCGTGGTTGGGGAGCAGACTTATCTCACGGGATTTTATTCTTACGGTGAAATCGCGCCTGCTGCCGAGGGTTGTAGCGCGGAACTGCATAACCAAACGATGACAATCACCACGCTAACAGAGCAAGCACTTGCTAAGTAATGTAACTATACTGCGCTTAAGCATACCCGCCTTATGAAACTTGTGTTAAACCTCTGTTTTTGCCGACAAAGCCTTTAGTGTCTTATGGTACTGTACGGAAATATTTAAGGATATAAATTATTGGCGTTAGTCGCCTTGTTGGGCTGATCCTTTAGCTGTTTTTCGACTTAGCTATCTCTCTACAAAAGCAATTGTTGCAAATCAAACTTTTCTTTTCTCTAAGTTCCCTTTGTGAAATGCTGGCACAGTGAATGAAAGATTCTACAGGTGCTTTACAACTTCAAAATTTACATCCTTTATTGTTGCGGCAGCTAAAGCGCTACCTAAAGCAAACGCCTGATGAGGCTTCTGCTTTAGATGATAACTGTCAAGCATTTTTGGCCGCTATTAGTCAGGCGTATCACGAATTTGACGAAGATCAAGCCATTCTAGAGCGATCGCTAGAATTAAGTTCTCAAGAGTTATTGGCAACTAATCGGCAGCTAAAAGAGCTATTAGAAACCGTAGAAGCTCAGGTTGAAAGTCGAACCCAAGATCTGGCGGCGGCTAATACAGCTTTGGAGGAAACATTGCAAGAACTCAGCGAAACTCAGCTACAACTGATTCAAACTGAGAAAATGTCTTCTTTGGGTCAGATGGTTGCAGGTATTTCCCATGAAATTAACAATCCTATTAGTTTTATTCAAGGAAACCTGACGCCTTTGCATCATTATTTGCAAGATTTATGTGAACTATTAAAGCTTTACCAAAGCGAATTTCCTCAGTCCACGCCTGCGATTCTTAGCAAGGAAAAAGAAATTGATTTGGCGTTTATTCTTGAGGATTGGCCTAAGCTGCTAACGTCAATGCTGATGGGAACACAGCGAGTTCAAAGTATCGTTGTTTCGCTGCAAAATTTTTCGCGTATGGATGAAGCGGCTGTTAAGGAAGTCGATATTCATGAAGGGATTGACAATACGCTATTCATTTTGCAGCATCAGATTCCGCCGGAAGTTGAGGTGATTCGTGACTATGGCACTCTGCCGTCGGTTGTTTGCGCCCCGGCTCAGCTTAATCAGGCGTTCACTCATATTATTGCCAATGCTTTAGACGCGATGAGCGACCCTGACGCTGCCACCAAGCAACTGGTCATCACAACACGGGCGATCGCGGGCGATCAAATTCAAATTGGCATTCGGGATACGGGTATGGGTATGTCGGCCAAGGTCAAAGCCAAAATATTTGATCCTTTTTTCAGTACCAAGGTTGTGGGGCAGGGAACAGGCTTGGGGTTGAGTATTTGCTTCAAAATTATTCAGTATCATCAAGGCCGCATTGAAGTTAGGTCTGAAGTTGGTAGCGGAACTGAGTTTCTGATTACGCTACCGTGTCAAGCGCTGCCGCTAGAGCCGCAGAGCAGTCTGACGGTAGCGGCAACGTCTTAACCTAGCCCGCTGTGCTGGGGGCTAATCTGCTTAGTGCCTATCGCTAGAGTTCTTGGGCGGTGGGGCGCACCATAATTTCATTAATATCTACTTCGTCTGGCTGCTCGACCGCATAGGCAATTGCCTCAGCGATCGCTTCAGGTTTGATGGCGACGTCATAAACCTGATCCATTTGCTTCGAGGCGTCCGGATCTTTGACCGAATCGGTTAATTCTGTGGCGACTGCCCCTGGTGAAATAATCGTGCAGCGAATGTTGCCGCCAATTTCCTGCCGCAGCCCTTCAGAGATAACTCTGACGGCAAACTTGCTAGCACAGTAAACGGCTCCGCCGGGAAAGACTTTGTGCCCAGCAACCGAAGAGATGTTAACAATGTGTCCTCGATTGGCTGCTTGCATTGGCGGTAGGGCGGCGGCGATGCCATACAAAACGCCTTTAATATTGACATCAACAATTTTGTCCCATTCCTCAACTCTGAGCTTGTCTAGGCGAGAAAGCGGCATCAGGCCAGCGTTGTTGATCCAGATATCGATTTTGCCATATGCATCTAGGGCGGCTTGGGCGAGGGCTTCAACTTGATCTTGCTGGGTAACATCTACGGTTTGGTAGGTGGCTTTGCCGCCGTCTTTTTCGATAGCCTGTGCCAAATCCTGTAAGCGCTCTTGGCGGCGAGCGCCCAACATGACCTGAGCGCCTTTGGCGGCGAGTAGTTTGGCAGTGGCTTCTCCAATACCGCTACTTGCGCCCGTAATCACGACGCTTTGACCTGAAAGGTGACTCATCTTTAGATTCCTTTATATTTCTGTTTGTAAAGCTTAAAACAGGAATCATGGCTCAGCCGACTATCTAGGGGAGGAAAAGTTTGTCGGCAAATCGATGAGTTGTCACGTTTGTCAAGCGATCGCAAAGCCGCTATAGCAGCCACCAGTGCTCAAAACTTCAATGGCTGAAAGCCTTTAACAGAAAGGATTTCCTTCTATTTTTAGCTAGAAGCTCAGCCCGGAGGATCTATCGAACTCGTTTTGCAGTTTAGCAGGTGGGCAATTTGCGTTTCCCATTCGGCGGCGGCAATCATGCCAGAGGCTAGCACCACCTTTTCTAGACTGGCTAGCCAGCATTGGTAATAGTCCCAGTGAGGGTCGTTGAGGGCGTGGGTTGCTTCCCAGTCGGCAATGGTGGTAATTAGGGTTTGCCGAAAGGCTTCCCACTCGAAGTAGCCTTGCTTAGAAAGGGCGATCGCTAAGCCAAAAGCCATCTTTTCCCAGTCTCGATCAAAGCGGAGATGGCCATCTTGGCGGGGGGGAGCTTCTTCTGGCGAACCCATTAAGCTGGTGGCGGCAAAATGTTCAAATTGGGTAAACATATGAGCTTGCTCTTAACAATTGCCAGGTTAAAAGAGGCATGAGGACTGCCCTCGATCGCGAATGGGCTAAAAGTTGACGGCTAGACTTTGACGGTGGCAACGCCCATCATAGCTTCTGGTGTCAATAGGGCAGCTAATTCGGCTTCACTCATGCCTTCGCTGCCAGCAGGACGCATGGGTAAGACCCACCAGCGGATCTGGGCGCTAGTATCCCAAAGCCGAATCTCTACTGAATCATCTAGTTCGACGCCAAACTCAGACAAGACGACGCGCGGTTCACGGGTGACACGAGCGCGGAAGGTGGGGTCTTTGTACCAGTAGGGGGGCAGACCTAGGGTGGGCCAGGGATAGCAAGAGCACAATGTACAGACAATGACGTTGTGAACGTGGGGGGTGTTTTCGGCAACGCGCATGTGTTCGCCTTCTGCCCCTGACATGCCCGCCGGAAAATCCATTTGCTGGCAGGCGGCGTTGCAATCTGCTAGCAGCAGTGCCTTAAATGCCGGATCCACCCAGGCTCGCGCCACCAGTTTGGCACCATTAAACGGCCCCATTTTAGTTTCAAAATGGTTTAGCACCGTATCGACGGTATTACCTGTGATAATTCCTTTTTCGATCAAAAGTGATTCTAAAGCTTTGACCTTAGCAGCGCTGAGCCGCTCTCGATCGGCGTCATATCCAAACCCTGGATAGTTACTCGGCATGGTCTTCTCCTGACTCAATCGCTTCTAAATAGACTTCAAAAATGTCGTTGTAGTAAACCGAGTTGGGGTCAATCAGCGCCTCTTCCCAAATATCGGCTGGCTTAAAGGCAAGGCTATAAACAGGCATGGGGGTGCCTAAGCCATCGGTGGTGGGAAAGAAATAGGTAAAGGCACCCTCATAGACTTTGACGACTTCGGCAACTCGACCGCGAATATGCCCCGGCAAACGGGTGTGATCGCCTGAAACTACATTTTTGACCCGAACGCGATCGCCGACCTGGAAACGAGGCGTTACTGAGTCAGGGCGTAAGGGCGAGTCGCCTTCAGTTAAATATTTGACGACCTGGGCATCAATAGCCGCGCCGCCACTGGTAGGAAGGGGCGCGTCTGCTTTTTCACTGTCGGCCAAAAAAGCGGCGGTTCGTGCTTCTAATTCTGCTTGGGTGATGTAGCCTTCTGCAACAAAAAAGCTAGAAATTCCGCCCAACCATTTTTCGTAATAGCGCAGCCGAAAATACTCAAAAGGATGCATGCCTTCGGCTCCCTGGCGCAAATGTCCCCAAGTCCAAAAACTTTTAAACTCGGTGGGAACCTGATCGATTTCATAGGCGGGAAGCGCGGCATCGAGATGATTGCTGAGAGCCATCATAGCGGTGTGAATACCGAAGATGCGCTCTTCCCAGGGTTCGACAAAGACTTTAGTTTCAAAGTTGACGGGGTCTAGGTTTTCTAGCCCCCCTAAGTAGTGCTGTAGTTTCATGGGGGTATGGAGTTTTCAACAAAGTTAAAAAGGCTTAATCGCGCGCTAAAACACTTCTGCGTAGGTTGCGGCTAGGCAGCTTTGTAAGCCCTGACGTAGCTGCTCGGCGTTCAAATGGCGGCCAATAAAGACCAGTTCACTACGACGAAGTTCGCCTACTTGCCAGGGTCTGCCGGGTCGGCCATCAAGTGTCATGTGAACCCCTTGAAACACAAATCGCCGCTGTGCCTGATCGACATCTAAAATGCCTTTCATCCGGAAAATGTCGCGACCTTGAGCCTGTACAAGCTGATAGAGCCAGCGATTGAGTTGGGTGCTGTCTAGGGTGCCTATTTGGGTAATGGCGACGGAGCTAATAGAGGTGTCATGTTCGTGAGCAGTTTCGGCTAAAAATTCAGGATCGAGGCTGAGGGCATTTTTGAGGTCGAAGGCGTGAATACCTAGGACGTGATCTAAGTCGATTTCACAGTTTTGGGTGACATAAATAGCGGCGATCGCGTTGATTTCTCGTATTTGTTGCTGTAGCTTTGCTAAAGATTCGGGCGTCACTAGATCTGCTTTGTTAAGCAAAATGATGTCAGCGAAGGCAATTTGCTCTTGGGCTTCGCTACTCTGCCAATGGGCTTCAATATGTTTAGCATCTACAACGGTAATGACAGCGTCTAGCTGGGTCTGCCGAATCATTACTTCATCGGTAAAAAAAGACTGAATCACGGGGGCTGGATCGGCTAATCCGGTGGTTTCAATCACTAAATGGTCAAAGGTTTCGCCGCGTGCCATTAAATCAGCGATAATTCGAATCAGATCTCCGCGTACGGTGCAGCAGATACAGCCATTATTCATCTCAAAAATTTCTTCGTCGGCATCTATAACCAGTTGGTGATCGATACCAATTTCGCCAAACTCATTGACGATAACCGCAATTCGCTTGCCGTGGTTTTCAGTTAAAATGCGGTTGAGCAGCGTGGTTTTACCCGCACCTAAATAGCCGGTTAGCACCGTTACCGGAACTGGTGAAATTAAGCCCATAAAAGTCTCCCTGAAACGCTGATATTTGATAGCAAAGGTGCTAATTGCGATCGCCTGAAAGTTTACCTTAGTTAAATACTCATAAGGGATATTTAGGTTTGCAGTGTGGTGGTCATTGCCTTACCCCAGGCTTCTGATAAATAGCCAAAAATGGCTCCCAAAATCATAGCGGCGATCGCAATTAGCACTGGATTATTAGGTAAAGGTGCTGTCACCGGAAGGCCAGTGGCGGCGACTGTACCGACAGTTTGAGAAAAGCCCCAAACAATGGCTGGCGTAATTCCATAAGTGAACGGCAGCTTTGAAGCTTGCACCATAGCGGCACTGCCAATGCCAACGCAAATAGCGGCGATGAGCGGTGTATTGCCAATAAGATCAATAGACCACAAAGACAGCGCAGCGATGATAATGCCTGTGATGTTACAAGCCACAGACTTAAAAAATCCTCGCGTGCCGCCACCTACAATAAAGAAGGAAGCCCAAGCTGTAAAGGTGACCCAAACGGGCAGCGGAATCACGGTTGCGGTGAGAAAAACATCAATCCCGCCCAGCACGCCAATACTAATTGTTAATGCTTCGGATTGTTTCATGGCAGATTGTTTTTCCTGAAGATAAATCCAAATCGGGCGATAGAATCAAAAGATAAAAAAGGATGATTAAGTTTGCTTTGAGAGAAACACAGTCTAGTAAGAATCTGGAGGTCTGTTTACGTTCAAACTTGGCAGTGATTGCGGTTAATAAGAGAGATGTTAGTAGTCGATTTATTTTTTAACGTTTGAGCTAAGCTGCTCCATTGCTAAAAGCAGAAAGAACAGTTTTTTGTCAACAGCTTTTAGTTGTTTAGGCGAGTCAAAATTAGAGGTCACTGCGCTCAAAAGCGATCGCAATTAACTTAACTGCTAAACCAGATAGGGTTTTAGAAAACTTCTTGAAATGATCCTATTCGTGAGAATATCGTTCATTTTTTCCGTAAACCGTAAGCCAAGCTACATTTTGCTTGCTGAAATCGTCAAAAATTGTCTAAATAATGTGGGATTGATGAAAACCCATAATTTCTTAATGGGCTAAAATCAGTCGAATCATCGTTAAAGCTGCCCTAAACGCGATCGCTTATCAAACCCCTTTGCCATGATCAACAACAGTTCTGCTCCAGCCGAAATTGAAGGGTATCAAATTGATCAGCTCGATCTAAAAATTATTGAACTTTTGCAGCAAAACGGTCGCATTGCCTATAGTGACATTGCCCGAGCGATTGATTCGCCTGAAGCGACTATTCGCTATCGAGTCAAGCGCTTACTTGACGAAGAAATTATTTCAATTAGCGCGTTTATCAACACGGGTAAAGTCAAACATGAAACCGTGGCTTATCTAGAACTTGAAATAGAGCCTGGCTTTTTAGAAACCAGCCTTGCTGAGCTATTGGCTATGGAAAATATTAGCTACATTGCTTCAGTGACAGGTGAGCTGAATCTGATGCTGGAATACATTTATAAAGACAACCATGACTTGTTGAACTTTATCAATTCGCTCAGGCAAAATGCAGCCGTCAAGCGCCTCAATTCTCGCACTATTTTGAAGATTCACAAAGCCCAATATCCGGCAAGGGTACAGCCTTAATCGGCCACAGCGCTTAG